>SXSP01000120.1 GCA_005792225.1 Bdellovibrionales bacterium
CTCGTGCGTGCGGACGCGCACGGGTCCTGCACTCCAAGGACGGAAGATCTCCGCGACCGATGCCGTAGCACGAGTACGCGGCGGGCGCCGTGCGGGACATATGAACCAGAATAACATTGCCCGCACATCCGCCACCATAGCGCAAGACGCGCACAGCAACAAAATATGTTTACAGTTGCAAACCAAACAAAATAAAGCTACTTTCCCCCTCGATGAAACTCCCTCGCCAAGCGGATCTCTTCGCAAACGACACCGATCATCGCCCGCGCCGCTACACTCACGGTGGCGATACTTCGAAAGGTAAACGTAAACTCTCGCGCCCGCTTGACCGCAGGAAGCCCGCGCATCTCACATTGAAATCAACCAAAGCCAAAGGTCCGCTGAACTTCCGCAGTCCGCGCAACAAACTCTATATTGAGAGAGTCGTCGAGAAATGGGCGCGCAAACTTGGTATCACCATTCACGCTCAACAAAACGTCGGAAATCACATTCATCTCATCGTGAGCTTTCCGCGTAGGGAAGCGGTTCAGAACTTCATGCGAACGGTTGCGGGGCTCATCGCGAGACACGTGACGGGTGCGAAGAAGGGGAGGCCCTTCGGCGAACGGTTTTGGGATGCGCTCGCGTTCTCACGGGTTGTCCACGGTGAAAGAGATCTGTGGAATCTCAAGCGCTACATTCTCAAAAACGAAGTTGAGGCTGAGTTCGGTGGGAGCGCGCGTGATGGAGTTGAGCGATTTGATGAAGCGGATCGCAAGGCGAGGAAGACCGGAAGGCCGATCACCGACTTTTTGTAGGCGCGGGCGAGCGTGGGCTCACCCGCGAGAAATGCATCAGATGCGGATGTCGTCGCGTTTATAAACAATTTTTGAGATATGGCCCCATTCGACGGCGGCTTCGGGGGTCATCCAGTTGTCGCGGTCGAGGGCTTTTTTGACTTCTTCGGGGGTGCGTTTGCACTCTTTTACGTAGAGGTCGATGATGCGGTGTTTGGTTTCGATCAAATCCTTCGCGTGGATTTCGATGTCGGAGACCGAGCCGCCGATGCCCGAGATTGAAGGTTGGTGGATCAGGATCTTCGAATTCGGGAATGCGAAGCGGTGTTCGGGCTTGGCTGCGAGAGTGATGATCGAGCCCATGCTCGCGGCCAGGCCGGTGACGACCGTGACGACGGGTGGGCGTACGAAGCGGGCGCAATCGAAGATCGAGAAGCCAGAGTGGACTTCGCCGCCGGGACTGTTGATGAAGAGATAGATCGGATCTTTATCGTTGTGGCGCTCGAGCGCGAGGAGTTTGGAGTTCACGGCGTGCGCGAGCTTCGGATCCACTTGCGTTGAGATCAGCACGATGCGCGCTTCGAAGAGCTCGCGCTCGACTTGCGGGCCGGATTGTTTTTCGACTTTGTCAGCGGGTGTTTCTTTTTCGTTGCCGTCTTTGCCATTCAGGATCACGGTGCGGGCCTCCTCAAGATGATTTCCCTTCAATCATGACAAGTGGGCCCCGCGTTCGTCTACCATGCGGCGCGTTTTAATGCGTCTAGGACTCGAGGAGCTTCACCGAGGCGAGATAAGGGAGCACGACAAGGGCGGTGAAGAAAGCGAGCGTAATGAGCGTGGTCAGGTGGCCGAGTGAGATGGCCAGGTAATCTTCTTCGAGAGTTCCCCAGCTGATCAGGAAAATCGAGATCGCGGGGAGGGTGTTGGTGAATGGGATAGGAAGCGGCAGCGAAAGGAGCGCTCCGTGCAGAAGAAAAAGGCATCCATTCAACCGTTTCAACCAGAGCTGACGACAAACACCCCGGCCCCGCGGTTTGACCAGGTGTTCGAGTCGAGTCAGTAAGGCCTCGAGACCTGAACAAATTTTCAAAACGCTAGAGCCGTCGAGTTTCATTTTTCCAAGGCGTTGAGGAACATAGGGCGGTCGATAGAGGAGCGTGAACACACCAAGAATCGCGAGCGTGAGCCCGAATGGAGTGGAGAGCCCCGGCAGCGGAATCGGTTGCAAAAATGGCAGGCAGAGGAACATGCCGAGAAAGGCGTGTCCTTTCGGCCCCACGATTTGCAAGAGGGACTGCAAGCTTACGGAGGACTTTCCGGCTTCTTCGCGAACCAAGTGAACCAGATCGGAGAACCGTTCGCCTTCGCCGGAGATTCCGCTGTCGTCTTTCATCATTCGTTCATAAAGGATGAAGCGGGTGCGATTGGCAAGTCAATCGATGGTGAGTCGAGTGATAAGGGTCGAGTCGGAGAGAGGGAATCACCTTGGCCCGCGACCCGATTTGGAGTACGACATTTTGCTGTGGCAATTCTGGTCATTCGAGGTGTTGCAATGAAGCAGTTGCAGGTCGTCCTTTACGCGTTCTTAGCTTTCGTTTTTGCCCTTCCCGCTTACGCACAAGATAAATCCAATTCTCTCTCGGAGTACGGGTTCTCCGTTCGCGATCCGAAGAAGAACAACAAGACTCAGTCGAAAGCCTCGGGCTCGCAATCTTCGCGCGCATCGGGCACGAAGAAGCGCGTGACGAAACTTCCGGAGAAGAAGGGAAGTCTCGTCGAGCAGGCCGCGACCGAACTCGTGATTCAGCCGGCGGACCAGAGTCCGCAGGTGGTCGTGACGGCGGCAACGGTTCGTTCGCAAGTTCAGGCGGTGATGAATCCGATTCGTCGTCCTTCGTTTCTCGTGGGGCTCTCGGTGCAACCCTACGAGCCGCGCGGTCGAGCGCAGCTTCAGGGCGTGGAGCCCGCCGACCTCGGTCATCCCGGTGTGCGTGCGATGCCCGCGCTTGAGCTGCGTTGGCTCCCGGTTCGCCTTGAGCAGATTCCCGGAACGACTTTCGGCCTCTTTGGTTCTCTCGGCTACGTTCAGCATCAGATCGCGATCGAAGCTCCGACGGGTGTGATCATCCAGGATGCGCGCCTGAACACCTACAAAACTCAACTGGGGCTCTCGGGAACTTGGCACAGAAGTGATCTTGCGAAATGGGGAATCCGCGGGGAGCTCGGCGGTGGACAGCTCGCGGCGGTTCAATCGTCGTCGTCCAGTTACGCCAATGCCTCGAACTCGCTCAACTTCCTATCGGCGGGAGCCTATTTGGATTGGGAAGTCATTGACCGCGTGACGCTCTCCGCGGGTTATGATCACCGGATTCCGAGCGGAACCGAGACGGCGAATCTCCGCATTCCGCGACAGAACTTCATGCTCGGAGTTTCTGGAGGCTTTCAGTGATTCGTTCGTTAACGTTGATTGCACTCGCCGTTCTCACCACGCAATCCGCGCACGCGGCGCTGAAGCTCTCGCCGCAGACGGTGGTGGATCTCGCGCTCAAGCAGGGGCTCGAGGCCAAGCGCGCGGAACTTGAGGCGCAGCGCTCGTACCTGACGCTCCAGCAGGCGTTGGGTGAATTTGATTTTCAAATTTCGCTGAAGACTGGGTACGAGTACAATCAGGCGCAGACGATCGCCGGAGTTAACAACCTCGTCGATCGCACCTTAACGACGACGGGGTTGCTCTCGAAAAGAATTCGGACGGGTACGACGTTCGAGCTCGAGTACATCAACACGCAGCAGGCATCCATTCTCGATGCCTCGAGTGCGGGCAATCGGCTCCCCAATGCGCACCTTCAATCTACCCAGCTCACGCTTCGCCAGGCTCTTTGGAGAAACACGTTTGGTTATGCGGATCGACTCGGAGTCGCCATCGGCGAAACGGGGGTAAAGGCCGCGCACGAAACTCGTGATGAAGCGCTTGAGACGGTTCTCCTCGATGCGATGACGCGTTTTTGGGAGACCTACACCGCCGATCAGCAGCTTCAAGAGGACATCGCCGCGCGCGAGAAGTACGAGCAACTGGTGAGAAACGTTCGTCGTCGCTCGGGGTTTAATCTTGCAACTCCGGGTGAGCTTCCGAGACTTGAAGCCGAGTTGATCACGGCCGACCAAAAGGTGAAAACCTCGTCAGCGGCTTATTTGGCATCGGTGGATCGTCTCCTGACGGCCCTTCAGATCAAAACGGGTGAACAGGTTTCGATCGAAGTTCCGAACGCGCTCCCGCCCGTGCCGAAGGTCGAGCCGAAGAACGTCGAGAACCTCCGTACGCTCCGGATCGCGCAGTTGAATTACGAAATCGCCGATCGCAATCTGCGCAGAACCAAGTGGCGGGCGTATCCTCAGTTTGACCTAGTCGCGCGCGGACGCACGACGGGCGTTGATGAAGATCGCAGTCGCGCTTCGGCCGAGATGAACGCCATCAACTATCCGACGTACTTCATTGGAGTTGAAATCTCCACGGCGCTCGATTCGGATCTCCTTCGCGGTCAGATCGCCGATGCTGAGGTTCAGTTCGCTCAATCGCAAAACAACTTGAACCTCGAGCGCGACAATCGCACCAACGAACTTCGCGATTTCGAGCGCCAGGTCTCGAGCCAATACTCCGTCGCGAAAACGTCCCTAGAAGTCGTAGAGTTGCGGGACCGTGTGGTGAGACAACTTGAAGCCGCTTATCGGCAGGGAAGGCAGCCGCTCGTCGAACTGATTCGGGCTTACAACGATCTTTTCGCGGCTCAACGGGCCCGTGCGAAGGCAGTCGGCGATTATCACATCATCCTGAATCGCTGGGCGGCGTCCCGCGATGAACTCGTTGGAAACAACGTTCACTGAGGCTGCCGCTTTCGTTTCAAGCGAAACAACAGCGTCCGCCTGGCCGCAGTTCTTGCGCTTGACGAGATCAAGGCAAGAAGCGCGCGCGTTCTTCTTTCGTCGGAATCCGGCAAGTCTCTTTCTTTCCCCAAACTTGGTAGCGATTTTTCGCGACGAGTTTGTAGCCGAGATCTCTGAGCGGGCGCGGGATGAGCTGCAATGCCCTCGCCGCCGGGCCCCAGCCGGGAAGCTCAAGCAAGAGTTGAACAATCGCGTCTGATTGTCGGTAAACAGCCTGGTTTTTCGAGATCACGATGGATGCCAGGTTCTCGACATCGGTGCTCGGAAGTTCGCGCCGGGCCGTTTCTCCTTGCAGGGGAGCGAAGCGGAACTTGCCTTGAGAGTCTTTCCGCATGAGCCAATCCACGAGCTCGTTGCAGAGCCCGCAAACTCCATCGAAATAGACGATCAACATCGGACACCTCGCCAAAGCCCCATAGCACGTGAATCAGAGCACGTGAATCAGAGCACGTGAAGCTGATGGCCCATCGCGAGCAGGATCAGAATCACGACTCCCGCGACAATACGATAAACACCAAAGAGGAAAAAGCCGCGGCGGGTGAGAAATCCGATGAAACCTTTGATGGCGATGAGGCCCACGACGAACGAGGCGATATTGCCGATGACGAGAATCGAAATCTGGCTCGGTTCGATGGTTTTGTAGAGCTTAAGCATTTTGTAGCATGTCGCGGCCGTGAGTGTGGGGACGGCGAGAAGAAACGAAAATTCGGCGGCAGCTTGGCGC
>SXSP01000013.1 GCA_005792225.1 Bdellovibrionales bacterium
GCTTCCGCCAAGGACTCATGGAGAGACCGAGCATCCGTCGCAGCTACGGACCCGGAGCGGGTCGCCCGGAAATGGCTCCGGCACCTGTCGTTTCGTCTAGAGCGAGCGGTGGTAGCGGTTCGAAGCGTCTGGATCTGGTAGCCTAAGAGAGTCGGATAAAAAAGGGCTAAGGGGAAATCGATGTCGATGATGAACGTAAAACGAGGATCCTCCACGATCGCGGCGGCCAAGCAGGAGTCGAGCTTGAAGAGCGACGGTACGAACAATACCGACGCTCAAGAGTTCAAGAAACTCTTTGGCGACCAACAACTCGGCGACGTTTTGAACAAAGTCGCCGACAAGAACTGGGTGGACCCATCGAAGAAGTTGCGCGCGACCGGCAACAACGCGATGGACAAGGATGCGTTCTTCAAGATGATGCTTGCCCAAATGAAGCATCAAGATCCGACGAACCCGATGCAGAGCCATGAGATGGCGGCGCAGCTCGCGCAGTTCACTTCGCTTGAGCAGTTGAATAACATCAACGAGACTCTCGCGGGAATGAGCAAGCAGCAACAGCCGAGCTCCAACTATCAGGCTCTCGCGCTGATCGGTAAGAAGGTGAGCGGCGATTCCTCGAAGCTCACCCGCGCCGCTGGCGATACTCGTCATGAGTTCAACTTCGATCTCATGGGCGATTCCTCGCAAGTGCAACTGACGATCAAAGACTCCGCGGGCAACATCGTAAAGAAAATGGATGTCGGACAGATGAAGAAGGGACCGAACACTCTCGACTGGAACGGCATCGGCGACGACGGTCTGCCGGCGCGGGCGGGGGAGTATCGCATCAACATCGAAGCGAAGTCGCCGTCGGGAACAAAAGTTTTCGCAAAGACTTCTTTCGAAGGACGCATCACGGGTCTCAACTTCTCTCCGGAGGGGCCGATTCTCCTCGTGGGAAAGCAGAGCCTCAAACTCTCCGACGTGAAAACAATCGAAGAGGCCGAAGAGCAAATGCCCGCGTCTCCTCTCGGCGCCTTCGGCATGAACATGCCGCTTCCGCCGGGAATGTCGCTGACTCCTCCGCAAAAGAAACAAGAAGAGTTTATTCCGCCGGCGGAAGAGCCCGAACCTCAGAAGTTCGCGAACATCCAAGATGTTCCGATGTCTCAGGATCTGCTCAACAAGCTGGATAAAGAAACTCGCTAGGCCGGCAATCTTTTCCCCTGAACGACGGACGAGATTTCAGAAATCTCTCGGTTCAGGACTAGCGAGCCAAAACAAGAAAGGTAGATTGGAAGTATAGCAATGGCACTAGCGAATCTCACCGGCACGGCCGGCATTCAACCGGGATCGATCGAAGGGCTCAAGGGGCCGCAAAACCCCGCGGGCGGTCGTGTCGGTTCAGGCGCCATCTCGGGTGAAGATTTCCGTCGCACGCTGGATCAGGTGAGCGGAGCTCTGGGTGGACAACCCATGGCGAAGCCCTCCGCGGCTGGCGCGGGCTCGCTCGAGAAGCTGAAGTTTTCGAACCATGCGATTGAACGCATGCGTTCGCGCGGTATCTCCTTCGCACCCGAGACGATGAAAAACATCGAGAACGGGGTGGCGAAAGCGGCCGCGAAGGGATCAAAGGATACGTTGGTGCTCGCGGGAGATAGCGCTCTCGTCGTCAGCGTAAAAAACAATACGGTCGTGACGGTGATGGATCGTCAGGCCATGAAAGATAACGTCTTCACGAACATCGACTCGACGGTCATTGTCTGAAGACACGATTGAAAGAGGTTTAGGTTTTTAAACTGCGTCAGCCATGAGGGCGAGCGCACAAAATAACGAGCCGGTCCCAAGTGTCGACTACGCTTGGGGGGCTCTCCTGCTGCCGCCGACTGATTGAAGTGGCAGCGACCTAGGAGGGGTTCTATGGGTATTCTCTCATCGCTTTATACAGGCGTGTCTGGCCTTGCTGCTCAAGGTGAAGCACTCGGCGTCATCGGCGACAACATCGCGAACGCAAACACCGTCGGCTTCAAAGCGAGCCGCGCGGAGTTCCAAGATATCGTCGCAAAGTCCTTAAAAGGTCTCCTCGGCGGTAACCAAATCGGTCGCGGTGTGAAGATCGGCGCCGTAAACCCCATCCTCACTCAAGGTAACGTCGACGCCACGGAAAAAGCGACCGACCTCGCGATCTCGGGCGACGGCTACTTCGTCATGAGAGGCTCCGACGGCGAATCATTCACCCGTGACGGATCTTTCCACTTCGATAAGGATGGTTACCTCGTTTCAAACGATAACCAGCGCGTTCAAGGTTTCGAAGCCGACGAGAAGGGCAATATCGTCAACAAGATGAGCGACATCAAGTTCCCGCGCGCGCTCATTCCGGCCAAGGCAACAAACGAAATCAAAATGGACATGAACCTCGACTCACGCGTTGAGGCCGGAAAACAGTTCAATATCAAGGACCCGCACTCGACTTCGAACTACTCGACCGGTATCGAGATGTACGATTCACAAGGTAACAAACACCTTGTCACCATGTTCTTCAACAAAGCCGCCGATCGCACGTGGGACGTTCGCGGTCTCGTCGACGGCAAAGAAATCGTCGGCGGAAAAGAAGGCGAATACTCAGAAGTCTACACTGGCCGCCTCACGTTCACGGTCGACGGTAAGCTCGATACGGAAACAACCACGAAGCAAGCCTTCAACTTCGTCGGCGGAGCCCTCCAGAACCAACAAATCAAGATCGACTTCGGCGACGCGATCACAACCGATAAAGGTAAAGGTCTCTCTGGAACAAAACAGTACGGTAAAGATTCCGACCTCATCACTTGGAAGCAAGACGGTTCCGCCGCCGGTACGATCACGAATCTCTCGTTCAACGACGAAGGTGTCTTGACCGCCGTCTACTCAAACGGCGCGGCTCAGGATCTCGCGCAGGTGAGCTTGGCGAAGTTCGAGAACCCTGAGTCGCTCTTCAAAGTCGGTAACAACCGCCTGAAAGAAGCCCGCGATTCCGGAACAGCTTCCATCGGCAAGGCGGGCAGCGCCGGCCGCGGAAAGCTCTTCGCGAAGTCTCTCGAACGCTCGACCGTCGATCTCGCGATGGAATTCGTCAACCTGATCCAAAACCAGCGCGGATTCCAAGCGAACGCAAAAACGATCACGACGACAGACGAACTCTTGAACGAAGTCATCAACCTCAAGAGATAATTCTAAGCCCCGACGCCCGTGGTAATGGCCACGGGCGAGGATCGTAGGACAACGGGGGGCCGGATGAAGGGCTCTCGCATGAGCCGAAGGGTCAGCGGTGTGTAAACGAGAGATGCCGCTGGTCTAGTACATGATGCATTGATCACGCTTTTAAGTGGAAGGCTCCGTACATCGTGAGGAGCCAGAGCGCGAACATCAAAATAAGGTACATATTCTGTTTAGACATATGGTTTCTATCGGCGTCGGTACTTCCCTCATTAAGCTGTTTTGGCTTAATAATTTTGGTGCCCGCAGAGACGCGCTGCAATCTTGAATAAATTAGTTTAATTTATAATCGCGCGGGCATCCTCTCGCGACCTTATCCCGCTAATTAACCTGCAAAACTTCACGTCTCATTTTGAGACGTCGTTTCACTAGCCACCTGTTGCCGCTGTAGGGCCCTGCCGCCCTTATCCCGTCTCGAGACGGCATATAACCTATTTCAGTTGGTCTGAGTTTTGGATTCTAGAGTTCATGAGGAATTGAAGAACTCATGGAGGTCATGAATGACGAGGGTCTTACTTTTGTTCGCTTTGGTCTTAGCGCCGCAGCTTTCTTTCGCGTCCGAAACGGATGCGCTCGATTGCAGTAAGCCAAACACCAATCTCAACGACATCCTGGCCGTTGTGCCGACATCGTGGTCGGGGATGAAGGGGCACGCCTCATGGTATGGTCCGGGTTTCCATGGTAAAAAAACTGCGTCAGGAGAAATCTTCAACCAGAATGCACCCACCGCGGCCCA
>SXSP01000121.1 GCA_005792225.1 Bdellovibrionales bacterium
ACGTGAAAGAAGCAGTCGAGCGCATCGAAAAGGGGATGAACAAGGCCAAGGCTGCATTCTTCGACAAGGTCGAAGACGGCAAGATCGCGGCGGAACGCTTCATGAAGTGGCCGAGCGGGTCTGTCGCGATTTCGGATGCGAACTCGTCCGCTACGATACTTCGGAAGGCATAGACGAACAGGCGCAAATCGCCGTCGCCGCCGCCGAAAAGGATGAGGGTGTCGTTGTCGCCGCGGGTGGTGATGGAACCATCCGCGCCGTCGCGCAAGCCGCGCACGGAAAAAACGTCAAATTCGCGGTCGTCGCCTGCGGTACGTTTAATTTTTTCGCGCGCACGCACAATATTCCTGAAGAGCAAGAGGATGCTCTCCGCCTCGCTCTCACCGGTGAGGTCCGTCCCGTGCGCCTCGGAAAGGTCAACGGCGAAGTCTTTCTCATCAACGCGAGCCTAGGCCTTTACGTTAAAGCGATCCGCGAGCGCGAAAAGAGAACAAGCCGCTTCGGTCGAAACCGCCTCGTGGCGAGTCTCTCAACGATTCTCACCTTGCTCAGCGGTCACCGGCTTCTCAACGTAACGATGCTCTCTGAAGGAAAGAGTGAATCGCTCAAGACCCCCATGATCTTTATTGGAAACAACGCGCTCCAATTACGCGATCTCGCCTTCGACGTCGCCCGCTGCATGAAGCGCGATCTCCTGGCCGTGGTCATGTTGAAGCCGCTGACCAAGCTCGAGGCCGCTCGGGTGATCTTAAGGGGCATCATGCGGACGATCGAAAAGGAATCGCGCGTGGATAGTTTCTGCGTCGACTCGCTCACGATTCACACGAAAAAACTCGGCCAGACCGTCGCGCTCGATGGCGAAATCTTCAAGATGACCTCGCCCTTGAATATCGAGGCCGTGCCAGGAGCGCTCCAGATGGTACTGCCGCCGAAAAAGGAAACGCCCCCGTGAGCCCACGAGTTCGCATCGCTCATCTCTCGGATCCCCATTTCGGAACGATTCTTCCCGGCGTCGCTGAAGGTCTCCTCGCAACACTCGCCGAGCTTAAGCCCGATCTTGTTCTGCTCACGGGCGACATCACACAACGCGCGAGGAGATCGCAATTCCGGGCGGCGAAGGAATTCGTACGTCAGCTCAAACCCGTTCCCGCCATCGCGGTTCCCGGAAATCACGACATTCCTCTCTTCAACATCTTTGCTCGGCTTTTTTATCCGTACTGGTCTTTTAAGAACCTATTCAAAGACCTTCTCGAAAAAGATTACGTCTACAATGGTGTACGCGTGACGGGTCTCAATTCAACGAGCCGCTGGCGCCATGTGCAAGGCGACTTCAATATCGAACGCATTCGCCGGAGGCTCGATAAACCCCATTCGGGAATCAAGGTGCGCATCGCCGCCTTTCATCACCCGATGGATTGCGCAAAACACGTCGACGAGAAAAACCTGCTCAGAGGGCGAGAAGAAGCGATCCTCGCGCTCCACGATGCGCAGGTGGATCTCGTCGTCGGTGGGCACATCCACGATCCCTTCGTCTGTCTTTCGCATCACCGGTACCCCGGTGTGCCGCGCTCGATGATCCTTTCGGTCGCCGGAACTTGTTTATCGTGGAGAACTCGCAAAGGCGCGCCGAACTCGTTTAACCTCATCGACGTCGAGCCAACGGACCGACCGCGCATCTCGATCACGCGCTACGATATTCGAGAGTCCATGCGTTTCACGCCCGAAAAAACTCACGAATTCGAATGCCAAGGATCCACCGGCTGGGGTCATTTGAGTTCAAACGAAACATAAGACTTCAATGTTGCGGGATCGCGCGAGAACTTCTTCTTTGCCGAATCGAAGAGCGGGCAAGCGCCGCTCGCACTGAACGCAACCGTCACTTCGACCCCGGGGCCACGAAGACGTTCCGCAAATGTTTCGTCGATCTTAACGACCGTCTCGGTCCCGTTAAAGCCCTCAGTCGAAGTCGCGCCGCCGACGATTTCGATCTCACGCACTGCCGGTGAGAGATTCAAATCTTCTTGGGGCGTGGGATACCGGAAGAGGCGCGCTTTCAAGAGTTCGGGCGCGAGCGGGGATTTCACGACGAACACGGCGCGCGCAACCGGGTTTTCAGCCGCTTCGAGCTGGGCCGCTTTCAAGGCCTGCTCGGCGACGTTCAGCTCACGAATCTGCGAATCGAGTTCGGCGAGCTCTCGTCTATGTGCCGCGCGCTCTTCATCGTTCTCGGCGTACGTGCCGATCACGCTCGAGAGTTGAGTCATCAATTCACCGCGATGCTTTTCGATTCCCTCAAGCTCTTTGAGGTTCCGCTTGAACTTGCCACAGGCATTCGCGTCCACTGTCAAAACTTTGGACACTTTCACGTCGAGCGACTCTTGTGCGTGGAGCGGAAGTGAAGCGAAGAGAGCGAGGAGCAAAACGAGTCTTACGTTCATGGCGTAGCCTCCGCCGCCTGACATGTGCAGAAGCGGTGCCCTCCCATCGGAGCGACCATTTGGATTTGGCGCGATTCGATTGAAAAAACGCCCAAGAATCTGGATGAGGGGCCCGGAATTCGGAAAAAAAAGGGGAGCTCGATGGCTCCCCTGATCAGGACTTAAAGCTTCTTGTCGATCTCGGTGATGACTTCGACTTCCTCGTCCACCCACTTCTTTGTGGTGACGTCGAGTTGCACGGTCTTCACGTGCTCCTTCACTTCGGCCAGGGTCTTGAGTTCTTTGCCGAGAACCTTGCCGAGATCCGCGAGGATCTTCGTCTTCGCACCGTTCAGATCCGTCTTCTGAGGTGCGTGAAGGAGATAGTTTTCAGGCGTCGCGACGCCGACCATCTTCTTACGTGTCGTGAGAGCATAGGCGGTCTTCGGAATTTCGACGCGAGCGCCGTTAACGAGACCCGCGACAACTCCGTCTCGAGCGGCGAGCATGTGACCCGCGACCTTGGCGAGTTGTGGCCACCAAGCTTCCTGCTGAGCGTAAGTCGCAATCGCTGTTTTCGAATCGCCAATGAGCGCCATGATCGAAGAAAGCGGATTCTCAGATGACTCAGCTTTTTCGTAAGCGAACTTCAGCATGAGAGCTTTCAAATACTCCTCTTCGACTCGTTCTGAATACGCGTCGATGAGGCTCCCGATGTAAGCATCTTCTTGCGGAGTCAGTTGATAGTTCACACCCTCAAAGGTCACACCTTTTTTGAAGTCGGGACGCTCGTAGATCGCAAGAAGCGTCTTCCTCACCCAACCACGAACGGGGAAGCCATTCGAATCCATCGGGTAGAGATGGCTCATCATGCCGAAGAGACCACCGACAGTCGCGAGTTCAGCTTTGATCTTCGTTTCCATCTCTTGATCGTAAGCCTTGGCGTTGTGCCAGCCGCGTTTGCCGAGCTTCAGTTCAACCGCGTAATCGGTCGAATCTTTCGCGAGAAGAGCGCGAACCGCATTCAGCTGAACCGTTGCCTTGTCGGCGAGTTCTTCCGGGTTCACATCGGCGAGTGCGTTCGACACGTCACGGAGAGTGAGACGATCTGCGGGGTTCTTCGCGTAAAGCTTCGTCACGAGGCTCTGAAGGATCACGTTTTCCAGCGTGGTGCGAAGATCTTTGACCGCCTTTTGCGCCCAGCGAACGGTGTTTTTTCCGATATCGCCGCGAACGCAGTTCGCGATCGAATCACCGAGACCATCCGAGCAGAATGCAGGAACGTTCGCTTTCGAAATTTCGAACTCGTTCGTATAGAACCACTCGATGAATTTCTGATCATAGGCGAGAGCGTTCTTCTTGATGTAAGCACCGACGATGCCGCCCGCGACACCGAAGGTGTAGTCCATGACCGAGCTATTGATGTTCGCACCGTCGTTCAGCTCACCCTTGAGGTAACGAA
>SXSP01000122.1 GCA_005792225.1 Bdellovibrionales bacterium
ATGCCGTTGTCGTATTCGAGTTCCCAGATTTTTCCGATGTCATGAAAGATCGCGCCGAAGAGGAGGTAGTCGCGATTGAGCGTCACGTTCTGAACGGCGTAGTGGGCTGTCAGCAAATTCATGATTCCGCAGATCGAGAGGACGTGTTCGAGAAGACCTCCGAGGTACGCATGGTGAATGGACTTCGCGGCGGGTGCCTTGAGCATGCGCTTTCTGATTTCAGGATCGTTCAGCGTTTCGAGAGTGAGCGTGCGGATGTGATGGTTCTCGATCGACTCGGCGATTTTGAGGAGCTCCGCCATCATGACTTCGGGTGGACGTTGCGAGGTCGAGACGAAATCGTCCATGTTGTATTCGTCGGAAAGGGCCTTCTCGAGTTTATGAACGATGACTTGGCGGCGGCCTTGAAAAATCTGAACTTGGCCTTTGACGCGAACGACGTCGCCCGATTGGAAGGCGTCGGTGAGGCTTTCGACATTGTCCCAGATGCGAGCGTCGACGGTTCCCGTGGAATCACCGAGGAGCGTGCTGATATACGACTTGCCGTTTTTTCCGACGAGGACGGCTTTGTCTCGGGCGAGGAAGACGGAGGTGAAAACCTGCTTATCTTGCAGGTCCTTCACGAAAACTTTCTGAGATTCGTTCGATTGCCCAGACGGACCCCCAGTCGAAAGCATCCGCGTCCTCCATTGTTAAAGCTGCCAGGATAATACCCGATGGCGCAGGACGCTGAGAAGCAGCTTTTTGGAGGATGTGCCTACCGGCGACACTGATATTTGCGATTTCCTGAATCTTTAATGGTGAGGCTTGCCAGATACAGCTTTCCTTGATGGGAGGCCGCGAAGAAATAATTTCCCGCAAGAGCGCTCACGTGGCGTCCTTCGGTTGTATTTACGAGGAATCCGGTCCCCTTCAAGGCCTTGTCGAACGCGTTCGAGAGATCGAAATACGTGTTGCAACCGGCGCCAAAGAAGTCCTTACCAATTTTGCGATGAAGGCCATTACTGACGAAATAAATGTGACGGGTCAGATTCTCGACCTCGGGCATGAACTCGGCGACAAAATAAAAGCTTCCGTTGTGATTCTGTACGAAGTCGCGGAAGTCGATTTCGCCGCCACCGGGGCCGAAGGCGATTTCGGTGTGTCCCTCTTGAAGAATCCCGGGATTTTTTTCGATCAAGAAGACTTTGAGCGGAGCAAACACGGTGGCGGTCGCGTTACGGGTTCCGCCTTCGCTCTTGTCGGCTTCCGCGGGCTTCTCGGCCCCTTTGCCTCCGCCGCCGCCGAGGCTTTCGATTTTTTCCCAAAGCTCACGCGGAAGTCGGACTTCAGAAGGAGCGCGACTGAGATCCATGCTCTTAAAAGAATGACTCTTCCAATGCGTCTCCTTCGCGCAAGGACCGATCGCGAGAAGACAAGGAACGAGCGAGAGGAGAAGTAGTCCCTTCTTCACTTCTCGCTCCCTCCTTCACGTAAGCTGAGCGCGGGCTTGTAGCGAGGTGAGAGGGCGAGCGCTTTCGCCGCGAGATCTTGAGCATCCGCGACGTCACCGCGTTTAGCGTAAATTTGCGCGAGGCCCACTTGGGCCGCGAGCTTTTGCGGACCGTTCACGGCCGCGAGAACTTTCCATTCTTCTTCCGCGCACGCGAGTTCGTTGTGCCGCGTGCAGAGTCGAGCTTTTACAATTCGCGCGAGAACGGGCACCGGTTCGCGACGAAGGGCCATGCGGAGAGCGGCGCGAGCATCTTCGTCCCTCGCCGAGTTATATAGAAGTTGCGCGTTGACGGCTTGGAGAAGCGGATCTTCTCCGGAGGATGCGAGTCCTTCGTTCAGGATGCGCATGGCCTCTTCGCCATTTCCGGCGCGGCCCAAGCAGAGGGCGAGAAGGCCCCGCGTGACGTTTGATTTGAGACCGTCATTGAGTCTGCGGCAGACTCCGAGGAGCGACTTCCAATTCGCCGGAGTTTGAAAGAGAAGTGGATCATGCCAGTGATTCGAGGTCATTTCGGGATCGGATTCGAGCACCATCCGCGCGCGGGCGAGCGCTCCCTTTTTGTTTCCGTTCTCAAGGAGGAGTGCAGCACTTAAGAGCTGCGCTTCTTGATTGAAGTCATACTGAGTTTTCGTGAGCGTCGCGAGGAGAGTTCCGGCTTCCTTCCTTCCGCCCCGCTTTTTCGGAAGTGATGCCAAGGCGCGAATGCGCATGAAGAGCGCGATCGGCGCATCGCCCGCGCGAGCGAACTGTTGCGCGGCTTCTTCGAAGTTCTGAGACATGTATGCGAGCATTCCGAGGTTAAAATCGGCTACGAAGCTCGACTCGGACTGCGCGGTTTTCAGGATCGTCTCGGCGTCCTGGTATTCCCCCGAATAGAGATGGGCGAGCGCGAATCCCAACTGCATCTCATTAAACAAACGAGGATTGGCATTGGGATCGTTCGCCTTCTGTGCATCCACGAGGAGACGCTTGGCTTCGACGGTCTGGCCATCGAGTTGGACCATGAGGGGCGCAAGGCGCGTGACGACTTCAAGTTGCAGGGGCTTGGTGCGATTGGCTTGAGCGTAAAGTTTTTCGGCGGTGCCGAAGTCCCCTCGCTGCCACGCACGATCCGCCGAAGCAACTGAACGCTCGAAATCCAGCGAAGCGACGACGCGTCCCTCGGGAACCTTTTTCGTGTTGAAGAAGACCATGTACAGAGCGCCAATGACGACAAAACCGGCGATCGCCCACGTCGCGATCACCTGACGTGACATTCCGGCTTTTGCACGGCCTCTGAGACCGAATTGTTTGAAAGACGACGAGCTCTCGGCCGAATCTGAGTTCGCGGTCTCGTCTGAAGAAGTTTCAACGAACTCAGCATCGCGAATTTGGCCGACCGGAGCGTTCGCGCCGACCAAACCGGCATTCTGACCGCTCGAATTGGATGAGACGTGCGTCGTTTGCGCGACGGGAGTCGGCGTGAAGTCCGAATCCGCAGGCACCATCGGTGTGGAGGTGTAACCGGAGATTTCGGTTTCCTCGCGCGCGTTCATCAGGGTTTTGCGCGCCTCTTCGACGACCGATGCGAAGTGAGGTTCGTCCCGGATCAGACGGCAACGTCCTTGCGGCAGACAAACCTCATCGATGATCGCGACTTCTCGACCGAGCAGCTTCTGCCCGATTTGTTCGCTCGAGAAGGGTCCTAAGACTTGATCGCCCGATTTCACGAGCCAGTTTTCGATTGTCTTTGCGTTCGTTCCCAAGCTGCCACTCATCCTTGATGACTCGGTCCGAACCCTGAATCAGTGCCTGAAGTGCCTGATCCCCGTCAGAACCATGTTGATTCCAAGTTCACCCGCCCTCGCGAAAACTTCCTCATCGCGAATC
>SXSP01000123.1 GCA_005792225.1 Bdellovibrionales bacterium
AAGCTCGTCATAAATGTTCGGCCAGTTGATCGACTCCATACGCACGATGAGACGCATGTCTGGCGTGAGAGAGTAACGCTTATTTTCGCGTTGGGCGAGCTGGACGACCGTCGTGGGCGGAAGTGGCGTCTTGTCGGTGAACGCGAGTGAGATCGACTTCGGACCAGAACTCAGATCACGAATGCCCAATTCGCGGCAGTGATGGCGAATGAGCATGAGACCCATGAGATTAAGCACTTGATCGGGGATTTTTCCGAATTGATCGCTGAGTTCTTCTTCGATTCGATCCATATCGTCGGGCGATGAGATTTCCGACATCGCCTTGTAGTAGGAGAGACGAATCCGAATATCCGCGATGAATGAATCGGGAATGAGGGCGGGAATCCGCACGTTGATTTCCGGCTCGACTTGGTCTTCGATCGGCTCGCCTTTTAAATTCTTGATCGCTTCTTCGAGAAGCTCGAGATACATCTCGTATCCGACAGCGTCGATTTGGCCGGATTGGTCCTCACCTAAGAGGTTGCCGGCACCGCGAAGTTCAAGATCGTGATGGGCGATTTTGATCCCTGAGCCGAGCGCCGTGTTCTCCTGGATGATCTTAAGTCGCTCTTGAGCATCGGCTTCGATGCGCTTATTTGCCGGAATCAGGAGATAACAATACGCACGTTCTTTGCTACGACCGACCCGCCCACGGAGCTGATAGAGTTGGCTTAATCCGAATTGATGGGCGTTATCGATAAACATTGTGTTAGCACGCGGGTTGTCGATTCCGGCTTCGATGATCGTCGTGCAGACGAGAACGTCGACCTGATGATGGTAGAAGGCGACCATGACCTTCTCGAGTTCTTCTTCTTCCATTTGCCCGTGACCGACGCGGATACGCGCCTCGGGTACGATTTCACGAATCTCATCAGCGATGCTGTAGATACTTTGAACACGGTTATGCAGAAAGAAGACCTGGCCCCCCCGCTGGATCTCGGCCGAGATCGCTTTGCGAATCGTTTCTTTGTCGTACTTCGTTACAAAGGTTCGTGTCGGAAGACGGTCATTGGGAGGAGTGTTGATAATGCTCAAATCACGCATGCCCACGAGACTCATATTGAGGGTTCGTGGAATCGGAGTCGCCGAGAGCGTGAGCGTATCCACCGACGTTTTGATTCTCTTGATCTTCTCTTTGTGAGTTACACCGAAGCGCTGTTCTTCGTCGATGATCATCAAGCCGAGATCTTTGAACGTTACGTCTTTACTCAAAAGGCGGTGAGTGCCGACGATGATATCGACTTTGCCCTCGCGCACTTCTTCGATGGTTTTGCGAATCTCCGAATTGGGGACAAACCTGTTGAGAGCGCGGATCGTGACCGGCCAATTCTTGAATCGTTTTTGAAACGTCTCTAAATGCTGAAAGCTCAAGACGGTGGTTGGCGCGAGGACGGCAATCTGTTTTCGCCCTTCGACCGCTTTGAATGCCGCGCGCATGGCGACTTCCGTTTGTCCGAAACCAACGTCGCCGCAAACAAGGCGATCCATCGGTTTATCGGAGGTCATGTCGCTGACGATGTCATCGACCGCTTTAAGTTGATCGTCCGTTTCATCGTAGGGGAATGCTCCCTCGAACTTCGCGAAATCATCGTCGTTCTGGGGAAAGGGATCACGATGAACTTGGCTGCGCTTGGCGTAGAGTTGCAGAAGGTCAGCCGCCAGCTCCCGCAGGTGATTGCGAACGCGAATTTTCGTTTTCGCCCACTGAGTGCCCCCGAGCTTATCGATGAGACCCTCGCCGCGTGGGCCCGAATACTTCGTAATTTGGCCGATGCGGTAGATCGGTAAATAAAGTTTGTCGCCATCTTTGTAGGCGAGAGTGATGAACTCGGCGTCGACTCCGCCGATCGGCATGACTTTGAGGCCTTCATAAATGCCGATACCGTGCTGCTCGTGAACGACAGCATCTCCGGGCTTTAGATCAGCAAAAGAAAGTGCGTGCGCGCGTTCCTGAAGAGTGCCGGATGATTTGTACTCTCTTCTGCGCGCCTGCTTTTTTCCGAAAAAGTCTTCATCGCGAAGAAAGACGAGTTGTTCATCATTGAGTCGCAAGCTCTCGCAGAGACCGCGGGGAATGATGTGAATGAGGGCCTCATTTGTTCTTTGCTCCTCAACCCATGCCGAGATGTCCTGATCGTCTTCTTTCACAAGACGAGTCGTGAAGCGACTCCTCTCGAAAAAGGCCGTGAGGCGCTGGCTTTGCGCTTGAGTTCCCGTCGCGACGAGCACGGTGAATCCACCTTCTCGCCAGGCGTGGACTTTGGTGAGCATTTCTTCGAGGACATCATTACCGCCGGCAAACTTCAGTTCCATGGCGGGTATGGTGATTCGATTGTCGGTTTGTTTTTCTTCGAAGGGCGCGTCGTGAACTTCGATCTTCGAAAGTGAGATGGAGCGCGCGATCTTTTCGTAAGGCAATTTATCAAAAGTGACGTAGAGGTCTTCCACTCGGGGACGAATGGCTTGCTCTGCGGCGTCTTGGAATTCCTTTTTTAAGACTTCTTGGGCTAGATCCGTTTCGCGCGCCACTTCGATGGGATTCAGAAACCAGAGAGTCGGGCTTTGACTACCGAAATGATCGAGCGGAAGCGAGAATTCCTCATAAAAATCTCCGACCAGAAAATCAAGGCCTGGGAAAATCTGACTCTGAATGAGTCCCTGGAGAATGGAGTCGCGGTCTATCTCATCGACGGATCGGCCTTGTGTGTTCTCACGATAACGTGCGGCCGCGCGGATTCGCGCTTCGTCGTCATAGAGGACTTCGCGGGGCGGGATGATTGAGAAGGAATCCGTCGTTTCCTCGGATCTTTGGGAGTCGGGGCTAAAAAAGCGTATCGATTCGATGGAATCGCCGAAGAGCTCCACGCGTACCGGCTTCTCATGCGCGGGAGAAAAGATGTCGACGATCCCGCCGCGGACCGCGAAGGTCCCTTCGTCTTCGACGATCGGAACGGACTGATAGCCAAGCTTACCGAACGCACGTGCAAGTTCGGCGGGAAGGTCATCACCGCGTCGGTAGGTCTTCGAGTGCTCCTTAAGAATTTTCGGAGGCAGTGTCCTTTGAGTGAGTCCATCAACTGACGCGATGAAGAATTGGCGGAGCGCGGGATTTTGCGCCTCGAATGCCCAGCGCACACGAGCACTGACGGAGCGCGCATTCGGGTAGAGCCCCGAATATGGTGAGACATCGAAGCCCGTAAGAATCGAAATTTTCGCATTGGAATCGAAGAAGCGGAGCTGACTTTCAAGGTCGGCTGCGACTTTCGCGTCTGGAACAACGATGACTTGAGGGCTCCGCCAGAGTTCCGTCGAAGTCGATTGGCTTAAAAAAAGAGCAAGTGCGAGTGTCGAATCCGTTCCGATCACTTCGATGTCACGAAAGCCACGCTCGATCGCGCGATCCAAAATCTTTTCGAAGCGGAGGGAGAGTGAGTCGTTCTTCATTCTTGATTCGCCAATCGGTTCTTCGTTTTGCGGGAGCAGCGCGGCAACTTTCAAATCAGGAAGAGTCTGAACGACTCAACCAATGCTTGATCCGAACGCTTGATCATATTCATATCACTTGGAATATACCAAGTGCGTCGGTATAAGTGAGACTTGATTTCCACAGCTGGAGGACCTCTTCATGTCCGGTTTGCTCGCCGTTTTGATACTCGGTGCGATCGTTGCTGCGTTCGGAGCACTTTTGCTATTTGTATCATCCAAGCTTGGCCCTAAACGCAACAACACGGCGGCGAAGATGATGCCGTACGAGTGCGGCATCCCCGGGCAAGAGACCGAAGACACAAAAGTCTCGGTGAAGTTTTATCTGACCGCGATCCTCTTCATCATCTTCGATATCGAGATTATCTTCATGTACCCGTGGGCCGTCACGTTCCTCGACTTCGTGAAGCAGGGACAAGGCTTGTACATTCTCGGCGGCATGGGAGTGTTCTTGCTCCTCTTCATCGTCGGTTTGATTTGGGAAGTGAAATCACGCGCGTTGGATTGGAACTGAGGTAGGGGCAGCCATGGGAAAAGACGCTTTCGAAATAACGATCAACATCGTCAAAATGTTCGTGATCTTCCTGATGATGGTGCAGCTCGTGCCCATCCTCGTTTGGGTGGAGAGACGTGGTTCCGCGTTCATTCAGAACCGCCTCGGGCCCAACCGCGTCGGTCCGTTGGGATTACTTCAGCTTCTCGCCGATGCGGTGAAGTTTCTCTTCAAGGAAGAGTTCGCACCGCAGAAGGGCGTGAAGTTCATGTACTACGGCGCGCCCGTTGCGGCGATGATTCCGGGTGCCCTCGCCTTCGCTTCGATCCCGTTATCAACACCTCTTGCGATCGCGCCATTTGAAATGTTCGGTCACACGTTTGGACCGTATAATTTCATTATCCAAGGGTACGACCTCGGGATAGGGATCGTCTTCGTACTCGGAATCTCGTCGCTCGGAGCATACTCGCTCTTGATGGCGGGCTGGGGATCGGCGAACAAGTTCTCGCTTCTCGGCGCACTTCGCGCGAGCGCGCAGATGATTTCGTACGAACTCGCGCTGAGCTTAGCCCTCGTCGGAATCCTCATGGTGTACGGATCTTTCCACTTCACGGAGATCGTTCGCCAGCAGATCGGCGTGCCGCTGACGTACACCGTTCTCGGAAAAACACTGACCTTACCGCTTCCGGCTTGGGGAATCTTCTACCAGCCGCTCGGCGCGATCATCTTCTTTGCCGCGACTTTCGCGGAGACAAACCGTCTTCCCTTCGACTTGCCTGAGGCCGAGGGTGAACTCGTTGCCGGATTCCATACGGAGTACGGCGGATTCAAAATGCTTCTCTTCTTCATCGGTGAATACGGCCATATGCTCGTCGCGAGCGCCCTGCTGGTTACGTTCTTCCTCGGTGGTTACGCTCTTCCCGTTTACACGTGGACGCCCGAATTCGTGAATGCGGGCATCGCGGCGAAAATCGGAGCTGGCAATCTCGCCAACATTCTGACTTCGCTCCTCTTCCACGTCGTGTTCTTGGTCAAGGTCCTCTTCTTCCTTTGGGTCTTCATCTGGGTTCGTTGGACGCTCCCGCGCTTCCGCTACGATCAGCTGATGAACCTCGGTTGGAAGACGATGTTGCCTTGGGCTTTGGCGAACACGATCATCACGGCGATCATTCTCGCCCTGGCGCACGGGTAAGAAGGGAATCAAGAATGTTAACCGCTAATGAATTCGCATTTTATCTTTTGGGGCTGATCTCGCTTATCTGCGGCGGCGGAGTGATCTTGAGCCGGAACCCCATCTATTCGGCGTTCTTTCTCGCCGGAACGATGGTGGCGATGGCCGGAATCTTCGTCACGCTGGATGCCTACTTCATCGCGGGCGTGCAGTTGATCGTTTACGCGGGGGCCGTCATGGTTCTCTTCGTCATGGTCCTCATGCTCTTCGATTTGAAGCACGAAATGAAAACGTTCTCCAAGGGCATGCTCTCGAACGTGTTCAAACTCGGATCCGCCGGAGTCCTGCTCGGCATGCTTCTCATCTATATCTGGTACTCGTTCTCGGCCGACCCTGGTTTCAAACCTCTGTCGAGCGAGTCGGTAAAAACCATGGAGGCGACGAAAGAGCTCTCCACGGTTCTTTTCACGAAGTATCTATTCGCCTTTGAGGCGATCGGCGCTCTGCTCCTGATGATCGCCGTTGGTGCCGTCACCTTGTCCCGCATTTCCGGAGGCACGCATGCCGATCATTGATGCCGCGATGAAAGTTGGCCT
>SXSP01000124.1 GCA_005792225.1 Bdellovibrionales bacterium
TCGATTCCGCGATCGCAACTTCGTTATCAACGGCTTTGCGAACAGCGCGTTCGAGATTGTCGATTCCAAGAAGACGAGCGTGGGTTTCTTTTCCCGTCGGCGGAGTCGCCAATGCCGAATCAGCCAAGCGTTGAAGCTCGATGAACGCGGCTTTGAAGATCCGCGCGAGATTCGAATGCTGATCATCGTTCATTTTCTCGAAGACCGTTTCGAGCGATGTGGCTTTCCAGAATTTTTCGCTGAACTTGGCGTTCGCTTCGTTGAACAACTGATACTGCTTCCACTTCATGTACATGATCGCCCACGAGACGACCGAAAGCGCGATCATGAAGACGAGAAGAAGCTGGACCAAAGGCCCGGCGTTAGCGATGCCATCGAGCACGCCGGCTTTGACGCCGACTTTGGCTCCCTGAGGAGCCGCGCTCGCGTAAGAAGCGAGGAGCAAATCGAAGATGATGTTGTTCATAGGGAAAAAGGCTAATCCTTTCATCCCTGTTCGGCAATAAGAACAACCCGGTAGCCGCGACCCCTAAGCTTACTGGCTCGCGGATTCGACCAAGGTCGAGTCAAGCGCATCGGGATTTGAGATCATCACGGCGTCAACTTTGCGCGCAAAGAGTTCCTTGGCTTCTTCAACGGTGTCAACGGGGCCGCCGAGAACCAGGAGATTGCGACGATGTGCATCCGCGATGACCGAGGGCGAAAACTCCGAGAGTTTCTCGGGAAGCTGCTCGATGACCACGATGTCGCTCGTTATGGTCACAACGGCTTCAAGTCCGATCGACGCCATCATCTTCAAGCGAGTGGAGAGTGCGTGGCTTGTCCCGTAGAGCCACGTCGGTCGCTTCTCCCGAATTTCTTTAAGTAGTCGGTCAATCGGGCTGTGAATGAGCACGCGATCTGCGGCCCCCGCCGAATCAATCACTTCAAAAATCCTCTCGGTTGTATATGGGCGGTGCTCGAGAAAGCTGAGAACGAGGCGGCGGCGCGGAAGCGCCTGTAGAACCTCACTCAGCGGTTTTGATTCCCCGCTTGACACGCGCACAAAAAGCTCCGGCTGATCCGGAGCTGGATCGTGAGTCACCGGAATCCAAACGATGATGGATTCGGGCAACTTCATCAGTTCATCGAGATCGATCTGGCGATCGGGAAACGCCGAGTTTTCAACCTTCGGGTAGGCCACCAGCGCCGGGAAAACCGACTTTAAAAAGGGATGGTCGTGGGGTCTCTTGACGGGCTCCGATAGGGCGGTGTTGCGTAAGTAGAACCACGTCCCAAATAGGCAGATTAAGATCAGAAGCGTAACCGCAAAAAGACTCTTGAGCGCTGAAGCCATGGTGACAAACCCTCAATACGGCTGAATTTTTCCTGAACTAAAAACAGGTCGCCCGAACCCTAAATACGACTAAAAAAGACGTATTTAAATTGACCGGATGCCAATTCTCGATTAATTTTCAACTGCTTTCGCAGCCAAAACTGAGTCCTAAAAAGCCGCCCGCATCATTTGTAGTGGCGCGCAAGATAGCGAAAGTCTTTAAGAAGGCCAAGGACAGAATGAACAAGATCAATCGTAAAGTTGAATACGCCCTGATCGCGCTCAAGCACATGCGCGCAAAGGCGCCGGGCGAACTCACGGCGGCAAAAGAGATTTCAACGCTCTACGGTTGCCCGTTCGACGTGATGTCGCGGGTTCTTCAGGCTCTCGGTAAAAGAGGTCTCGTGCGCTCCGAGCAGGGCGCTCACGGTGGATACCAAATCAGCCGCGATCTCGCGAAAGTTTCGTTTTATGAACTGAACGAAATGTTGCTCGGCCCGGTCGCCGTCGCCAAATGCCTTCATGAAGAGGCAGGGGAGCCGTCATGCGAGATGCGTGGCAAGTGCAACATCGTTTCGCCGGTCACGACTTTGAATCGCAAACTCATTGAGTTCTACCGGGGTTTGAGCCTCGCGGAGCTCTTGGATCCGCGTCACGCGTCGGTTCAGTCGCGCATTCCGACGAACATCGCTCAAGCGGCAGCCGATGCGGCGGCCGTGGCGGAGCAGAGGTAATTATGGATAACAAGACGAACGACGCTCTGAAACTCGACAACGACTATAAGTATGGTTTCGTCACCGACATCGAGACCGATACGGTTCCTCGCGGTTTGAACGAAGAGATCATCCGCATGATCTCGGCGAAAAAGAACGAGCCCGAGTGGATGCTGGAATATCGCTTAAAGGCTTATCGTCTTTGGCTCACGATGGAAGAACCCGAGTGGGCCAACGTGAAATATCCGAAGATCGACTTCAACGACATCATCTATTACTCGGCTCCGAAAAAGAAAACGGATCAGCCGAAGTCGATGGATGATCTCGATCCGGAGTTGGTGAAGACGTTCGAGCGTCTCGGTATTCCGCTCCTGGAGCAAAAGCGCATAAGTGGTGTCGCCGTCGACGCGGTCTTTGACTCCGTTTCAGTCGGAACGACCCACCAAGAAGATCTAAAAAAATACGGTGTTGTCTTCTGTTCGATTTCGGAGGCCATGCATACCCACGCGGATCTGGTGAAAAAGTATCTCGGAAGCGTCGTACCCGTTTCCGACAACTACTATGCGGCCCTCAATGCGGCCGTCTTCACCGATGGATCTTTCGTCTACGTTCCGAAGGGCGTGAAGTGCCCGATCGACCTTTCGACTTACTTCCGGATCAACGCTTCCGAGACGGGGCA
>SXSP01000125.1 GCA_005792225.1 Bdellovibrionales bacterium
GGAAGCGGTGAACCCACGCATGGAGAGATCCTGCACGAAAACTTGCATGTTCTTATCGACGCTCGTGAGGCCTGCGCGCACGACGCCCATAAATTCCTGTTGCGTGAGCGGGCGGCCGAGCTTGGGGTCGTCAGGGCGCTCGTGCGGCTTCTTCATCGTCACAAAAACCATGGCGGTGTTTAGACCCGTCGCCTGAAAGCCGCCGACGGCGACGTAAATCTGATGAATTTCGGGCCGAGTGGCGAAGTACGCTTCGGCTTTCTTCATGAGAGCGTCCGTGTAGGAGATCGAAGCATCCGTGCTGGTCTTCACCCGAACGAGAAAGACACTCTGATCTTGCGGAGGCGAAAATTCTTTATTTAACCACTTCACTGTCATGAAAGAGAGAAGCATTAACGCGGTCGCCGTCGTGACGACCTTCCAAGGATGCCGCAGGCATCTCTCGAGGCTCCAGGCGTACGCTTCGCGCAACCAGTTCATCATTCGTTCGAAATTTCGGCCGATGAAGTCGGTGCGCTCGTGAATCGTCACGAACCTTGAACACCGCATGGGCGTGATCGTGAGGGCCTCAACGAGGGAAAGGAGAACCGTAACGCTGATTGTGACGCCGAATTGAAAGAAGAACCGCCCGATGATGCCTTTCATGAAGGCGACCGGAAGGAAAATCGCGACGATCGCGACCGTTGCGGCGAGTGCCGCAAAGGTGATCTCGCGCGCGCCGATGATCGCGGCCTCCATACGATTTTTGCCGTGCTCATTGTGCCGGAAGATATTTTCGAGAACCATGATGGCGTCATCGACCACGATCCCGATCGCGAGGCTGAGCCCCAGGAGCGTAAAGGTATTGAGCGTGAAGCCCATGAAGTAGAGCACGATGAACGCGCCCATGATCGACGTCGGAATCGACAGAATCACGTTGAATGTCGCCGACCAACTTCCCAAGAAGATCCAGCACGCAACCGCCGTCAGGAGAGCCGAGAGAACCAAAACCACGTTCAAGTGGTGAATGGCCTCCTCAATGAACTGCGAAGTATCGAAGTTGACATCGAGTCGGTAGCCAGGGGGAAGAGAGTCTTTGAGATCAGCGACGCGCTCGCGAATGGATCTCGCAACTTCGACCGCGTTCGCACCCTTTTGTTTGACCACGCCGATCCCGACGGACGGAACACCGTTAAATCGTGACCGCCGCGTGATCTCGCCGAGTCCGGGTTCAACGCGCGCGATGTCGCGAATGCGAACCAATTGGGAAGTTTCTTGGGTGAATCGGCCGGCGCGGTGATTGATGACGAGTTGACCGAAATCTTGCGCCGTCTTCGCCTCGCCGATCGTGCGGAGGTTGAGGTTCTTGTCTTCCGCATCGAAATCCCCACCGGGAAGTTCAACGCTTTCTTCGTTGATCGCTCGAATGACATCGGTCACGGCGATGTTATGTGCACGAAGTTTTCCAGGGTCCACCCAGACGCGCATGGTGGGCTCGACGTATCCTCCGAGAACGACGGCGCCGACTCCTTTCACCGTCGTGAACTGATCTTTCACGAAATCGCGGGCAAACGTCATCATCTCGCGCGGGGCCTTGCCCTCGCCCGTGAGCGCAAGCCAGATGATCGGCTGATCATCCGGGTTCGTCTTCGTGATCGTGGGCGGATCGACGTTCGAAGGAAGTGCCTTCTGCGCGGCGGTCACGCGATTCTGAACGTCTTGGACGGCGGCGTCGATATTGCGATCGAGCTCGAATTCGAGGGTGGCGGTCAAGAGACCGACGGTCGATGTCGTCGTGAGCGTTCTTAAGCCCTGGATGGACATGAGCTGATCTTCGAGAGGATCGGCGACCGTGCTTTCCATCACCGCGGGAGCGGCACCTTCGAGCTCGATTTGGACGGTGACGACCGGAAAGTCGACGTCAGGTAGTTGGCTCACTCCCATGCGCGAGAAGCTGACGGCACCGAAAACGATCAGCCCCGCCATGAGCATCCAAGCAAATACGGGGTTTCGAATCGACAAATCTGAAATTCGCATGACCCACAGCAAATGACGGCGGGTTCAAGGAGTCAAGCGGCACTAGTGTTTGCGTTTTAGCGAGGGCAAATAGACTTTCGCGTGAAGGCCCATGCGCACCCAGATCTCCATGTCGGTCATGGGTACACTTCCGGCGGCACTTCGGTGTTTCTCGCGAAATTCTTCGACCGACTCGTAGCCGTCAGCCTGAACGAGAGATTCGAGCGAATAATCGGAGGCAAACTCGTTCGAACTAAAAATAAGTTTATTCGAGCGATCGTAAATCGCGAAATCCGTCGGTGGTTGCGCGACGACCCAATAGGGTTCGTAGAATTCGTATCCTTCCAACCGGTCGAGATCGCTCTCCTTGATCTCGATGAGAGGAAGAGTGATTCCCGTGTCGACGAAACGGTAGAGCTTGCCTTCGAGCACCAGCTCCTCATCCCAATCGATCGGTAGTTCCTCTACGTGCATGAAAGTCACCCCTCAGAACAATAAGAGACTATTTTCTACGGAAGCTCGGCCGGAGGTCAAACCGATCTTCGGGCCGATCTTCAGGCCTTCGCCTGGGCCGAATCAGAACGGTCGACTCCGCTCCCGATTGTTTTTCAAGAATGAGACGAGCCAAGCATATTGTTTAAGCAGTTTTGGTTTGAGTGGCGCCTTGTGCGCGAAGAACGCATAGAGAGCCGAGACTTCTTCCTGACCGAGGCGCTGAAATCCTTCCGCGAACGTTGACGGGAGAAGGTTCAAGAAGCGCGTCGTCTCTGATCCGTAGATGTCGGTGAGGATTTTTGATTTAAGACCGTATTCTTTCTCGGTGAGAATGATCTTTCGTTCGGGATAACTGTTGTAGGCGACCGAATAGAGTTTCGTATGCCCACTGAAAGCGCGATGCACGGCGAAGCTCACATCCTGATGGTGGGGATGACCGTACTCGCCGATGATGCCGTGAGTGTAGATTTCATTCGGTAGAGGCAACTCGCGGAGTCGAGTCGTGATCTCGTCAACGGGAAGGCGCTTTTCGTAGATGTCGGGGTAGGCCCACCACTCCGGCGACTCGACGCCAAGTTCCCGACAGGCGCGCTGAAATTGTTTTTTTCTCTTCGCGCCTTCGCCATCGGCGTTCGCGTCGGTCATGCAGATGACCTTCCAGGCGAGTCCCGAATTCGACCGCGCGCGAGCGAGAAGCCCGCCGAAAAAAATCGTCTCGTCGTCAGGATGGGCGACGCAAACCAAGTTGTATTTCTTCGAAGATTTCATCCTGGCACCTGCTGCTTGCGAGATGCTCCTATTGAAACACGAATTTTCTCCAAGAAAAAGAAAAGGCGGGTCCGAGATGGACCCGCCTTGTCGAACTTCAGTGAACTCAGGCCCGCTTAGAAGTTATTGCAAGCGGGGTTCCCGTTGTAAGTAGAGACCGGGATGATTTGCGCGCGTTCGCGACCATTGATCGGGTCGAGAGTGAGCGGATGCGGAGCCGGGTAGCTCGCCGCTTGCGCGTAAGAGCCCTGCACACATTTTTGCGTCAGCTCGTAAAGAAGGCGATCGAGGGCGACATTCCAGCGAGCATCCGTTTCGGGAACAGCGTACTCGGTCACCATTCCGCGTACCGCACGCTCTTCGATGAAGCTGAGGAACGACTGGACGCGGTCGACTCCGATCATCGGGTAGGCGCCTTCACGATCGTAGGATTCGGCGTAGTTTCCGCTTTCATCGGCGTCGAAGTAGACAACCGAAGTGAAGACATACTTGTTCAACGGATCTTCAATGAGAAGGTCTTGGTTACACTGCGCGAAAGTCGAAGCTCTCGCCGCGCAGTTGCCGGGAATGAAGACAATTTTCTCGAAGCCAGCGTCACGAAGTTGGTTCAATGCGCGTTGGGCGAGATCGGGCCACGTGCCGTTGGTGAGATTCGGCTTCGAAGCGAGTTCGATCCCTTGAACCGCGGCATTGTCTTTCAAGAGCGCGCCGAGGCGGGTGAAGATGTCCTGCCAGATCACGATCGGGAAGTTCGGAGTTCCGATCAAGTTTGAGTTCACGCGTTCCGGCGAGTAGAGAGTGACGACCACTTTAATGCCTCGGGCCTGAGCGCTCGCGAGGAACGATGTGAGACGTTGAACTTCCGCTTCGTTCAAAGGAGCGTTCAAGCTCGTCTGGATACGCTCCCAGCGAACCGGGAGGCGAACGAGGTTCAAGCCCTTGTACTTGTAGTAATCGAGTTGCGCCTCGGTCGGATAAACATAACCGGTCTCAGGATCGCCGTGAGTTCCACCTACGATACCGGCGATCGCCGATGTGAATGTGACACCCATGCTGAAGTTCGTCGAGGGAGTAGGAATCGGAAGCGGAGTCGGAGTCGCGATCGGAGTCGGAA
>SXSP01000126.1 GCA_005792225.1 Bdellovibrionales bacterium
CGGCAAGGTCGAAGATCAAAACGACGAAGTCGTCGAAAAAGAAGAGAAGCAAGCGAAGAGCGAGGAGCCCAAAGAGCTTCTCACCTCCGACGATGGCCCTTCCATCAAGGGACGTCCTTCGCTGAAAGATCTCACGCCGAGCTTCCGCCCAGGCCCCCCGCCCGTTGAGGATCCGAATGTTGCCGCCGGTGGTGGCGACGGCCCGAGCGCCTCGGACGATCATTTGAAGAACGTGGCGACGGGAATGCAGACGCTTCTCAGTACGCGTGAATTTGTTTACTACACCTATTACAATCGCATCAAAGACAAGCTCCGCCAGTACTGGGAACCCAAGATCAAGGAGAAAATGGAGCGGATCATGCGCCAAGGTCGCACGATTGCTTCGAGCTCCGATCGCGTCACTCGCGTCGTGATCATTCTTGACGATCGCGGAACGCTCGTTCGCGTGCAGATCGTGGGACCGAGTGGACTCACGGATCTCGACGATGCGGCGGTGGAAGCATTTCGTGCGGCGGCTCCGTTTCCGAATCCTCCGAAGGGCATCGTCGAAGCCGACGGTACGATCAAGATTCGTTGGGACTTCATCCTCGAGGCGTAACCTATGCGCGCGACAAACGTGATCATCATCAGTTCCGGTCGGGTGAGCTCGGCTCCCCCATTGGCCCTCGACAAAATGATTCGCTCGATCGTTGAAATGAAGAAACGCCCCGTGCTCGTTCTGGGGCCTGATGGGGATGATGTCCTCGGTTCTTGCGCCGAAATCGAAAAATGCGAACTTGTCTTCGACCCCAATTACACGGGTGGTTTTTTTTCGAGTTTGAAGGCCGGCCTTCACGCGATTCATGGGGCGACTCTCGTAGTGCCGCTCGATCCAAAGTTTGCCGCTGACGACGGAACGCTCCAAAAGACGTTGGGCGATCTTGAGAACTCAATCGAAGGCGACGGCACGGCCGCGAAGTGCGACGTCGTATGCCCATTGACGCATGACAACGCAACCCGGCCCGCCGGCGAGCCCTTCCTGGTGACCCAAAAGGGTGTCAAATCGCTCATGAATTTCGAAGCCTCGCTCGACTGGGAGAATTGCGACGCCATTTCCGTGCAGCATGTGCCCGTTTCATCGGGAACGAATTGTTAATTTCGGCGCTGTCCTTTCCGTCCCCTTCTGCTCCAAACTAACGATACGAAATCGCTTCGGATTTCTCACATTGCTTTACGTGAGGCCCGTCGAAGTGATAGACCCTAAGCTCTACATACAAGGGGCAGGAATGAAGAAAACGAAAGTCCGCAAGGAAGTTCTGGATCGCATTTGTAGCCGCGTCCACTACATGACGACGCAGATGATTTACCTCGCCAACCATCGCGAGGAAAAAGAGAAGGGCGATCCAAAAGTCGGCGGTCACCCGGCGGCTTGCGCGAGCTCGCTCCACATCACCGGCGCCCTCCATTTGATCGCGAAGACGGGTTTTGATTTCATCGCGAATAAGCCTCACGCGGCTCCCGTCGATCACACGTACAATTATCTTTTGAATCTGTTTTTGAATCAGGATCTCTCGCGTTTCACGCTCGAGGAAGCGAACACGGCGATGCACGGTCTTCGTGCGTTCCCGCAGCACGGCGAGCCCGTTCTCCAGTCGTACCACTCGGCCTACGATCCTGATCATCACGGCTTCTTACCTTCAGGTACTGTGGGCATTCCGCCGGTCAACGTCGGCTACATGGCCCACGCGTATACCTTCTTGCGCGATCATGGATACGAAGTACCGAAGGATGCTCACTTCTGGACAATCATGGGTGACTCGGAATTCCGCGAAGGATCAGTTTTTGAAGCCACACCCGATTTCGCCGAGCGCGAAATCGGAAACCTCACTTGGATTGTCGATTACAATCGTCAGTCGCTCGACGGTCATCGCATCACGAACAAAGAGATCATGGGCGGCACCGACGACGTTCGTATCGAACGCACGATGGTCGCGAACGGCTGGGACGTGATTCAAGTTCGTCACGGTCAGAAGCGCCTTGATCTCTTCAAGAAAACCGATGGTGAACTCTTCCGCAAATTCTTGGAAGAAGACCTTCAGGATTACGAGTTCCAAGCTTTGCTTCTCGTGAAAGACATGGCGGCCTTGAAGAAGGGCATCGAGAAAGCGCATCCGAAGCTTAAGAAGTTCTTGGCTGCGGTGAGTGACGAGGAACTCTTCTGGGGACTTCGCGATCTCGGCGGTCACGACATCCTTCTCCTCGCCGAAGCGATGGAGAAATCAAAAGAAAACAAACGTAAACCGACTTTGATTATCGCCCACACGCTTAAAGGTTGGGGCCTCCGTTCGGCGGCATCACCGGGCAACCACTCGGCGCTTCCCTCTGAAGACGAAGTGGAAGAACTCCGCAAGGCACAAGGCCTTGCCGGAGACACACTCTTCGCTCCCTTTGAAAAGAACACCGAAGAAGCCAAGTTCGTCACCGCTCGCGGCGATGAACTCTACGCGCAGATCAAAGAGCACTACGCGCTTCGCGATCGCAACTGGGAGTCGTTCCAGACCCGGATGCAAGAACTCGGAGAAATTCCCGTTTCTCTCGGACTCAATTTGAAGATGGCGAGCTACCCGCACACGCAGTGGATGCTCGGTCAGTGCACGGCTA
>SXSP01000127.1 GCA_005792225.1 Bdellovibrionales bacterium
GCAGAGTTCATCGAAGATAATGCGATGGACTTCCTTCCGCTCGGGTTCGCCCGGGACGACGACCTGAAGACCGCTCTTTGAGAGTCGCTGAACGTAGAATGGCTCTTCCATCGTAAAGCGAGTCGCGATGAGTCCAACCCGAGTGATCCCTCGGGATCGTGCCTCGGCCGCAATGCAGTCGCAGATATGAAGCACCGGTACTCTCGTTTTGATCTGATCGACCACCTTGTGCATCGTGTTTGTGCACAACAGAATGATCTCGGCTCCGGAGCGTTCAAGCCGCAACGCTGACTCAGAAAGTATGTCTCCCGCTTCTTCCCATCGATGAGTTCTCTGCAGGATCGCAATTTCCGCGAAGTCTAGAGAGATCATATGAATTTTTGCGGAATGAAGTCCCCCGAGAGCTTTAGCCACATTCTGGTTCAGCTTTTGGTAGTAGAGTGCGGTGGACTCCCAACTCATGCCTCCGAGTAACCCGATCGTTTTCATGTGCTCGATTAAAGGCCAAAGTTAGCTAAGTGGTCCACAAGTTTCGTTTCAAACGAAAAAGTCTGTCCGCAGAAGCCCAATCGACTTCCACACATACACCCGGTGACCGTCTCAGTTCGTGACGCCTCCATATATTCCATGTGAGGAATATTCCTCATGAGGTATATTAGGGGAGGATTTGGGAGCGATGATGGCATCGAAAAAATCAGAAATCCACCTCAGAACGCTCACGGCATTAGCGGAGCCGAATCGCAAACAGATCGTCGATCTACTGCGGGAGGGTCCGTTGACTGTTGGGGAGATCGCCGAGCGTCTGGGTCTGCGTCAGCCCCAAGCCTCGAAGCATCTCAAGCTTTTAAATGAGAGCGGCATCCTTAACGTGACCGCCGATGCGAATCGACGCATTTACGGGCTTAGGGCGGAGCCGTTCATCGGGCTCAACGAGTGGCTGAGCTCGTTTCGCAAAGTCATGGAAGAACGCTTCGATAAGCTGGATGACTATCTCGAGAAGATTCAGAAAATCGAGAAAAACAAAAACCGTTCAAAGCGATAAGGAGAAGATCATGTCTGTAAATAAGATGTCCCACAGAGTTGAGAACGGAACCGTACTTGTCTTAGAGCGCGAATTCAATGCGCCTCGATCCTTGGTCTTTGAAATGTTCAAGAGCCCTGAGCACATCAAGCATTTTTGGGGCCCGCGCGGATGGGATGTGCCGGTGTGCAAGGTTGACTTCCGCGTCGGTGGAACTTGGATCTACTGCATGAAATGTGTCGACAAAAACCAAGGTGAATTCTTCGGAATGGAAGCTTGGGGCCGCGCCGACTACAAAGAAATCGTGGAGCCCGAGAAGCTCGTCTACGTCGATGCCTTCTGTGATTCAAGCGGAAACATTGATCCCAGGCTGCCTTCCGCCACCGTGACGATGATTTTCGTCGACTTAGGAAGCAAAACTAAAATCGTGAGCACCGCCGACTACCGCACGCCTGAAGCGTTGAAGGTCGTCACCGATATGGGAATGATTCAAGGAATCAGCGAAACTTGGGATCGTCTCGAAGAGCGCCTCGCGCAAGTCATTTGAGTACCCGCTTAGAGCGTGCGCTCGCCGCTCACGTCGCGCAACGGTGGTTCCGGAGGCATCCACGCGATCGTCTCCGGAACTTGGTTCCAAGAATCTCGGGCGACGACTTTCTGCTGCTGGCTGTCCCAGAGCTGATACTTAAAGGTGCCGAGTAGATCGCGGCAGCTCACCCTTTGGACGCCTACAAACAAGTTTTCGTATGCCTTATGGCAGGCGGCGAGACGGTAGTTCGGAATCGCGATCGAGAGATGGTGAACGTGGTGGTAGGCGATGTCCGCGGTAAACCAGTTTAAGACCTTCGGCAGAATGAGCATGCTGGTGCCCTCGAGCGCCGCACGGTAATAGTTCACGCGTTCCGTATCGGTCGCGTAGGAGCCCTCAAAGTTATGTTGGATCGTGAAGAGCAGAATTCCCACGGAACCCGCGAGCGAAGTCGAAATCACGTATAAGAGGAAGAAATCGCCAGCTCCCATGAGACGGCTCATCATGAACCAAACCGAGAGCAGGGCGACGTTGTTGTACGTCATGTGGAGATAATCTTTTTTGCCCTTCCAGTATTTTGTCTCCCACTTTTTTGCGGTGTCGACGGCAGCTCCGATATTGAGCGTGAGGAGCGGCTTCAGGATCTTTGCCGCCATGACGATGTTGCCGGCAATCCAGTTAAAGCGCGGATTGAAGAGGACGTAGAAAAAACCAGCCGGAATCAGAATTAAGGGCTGGCGGAAGAGCCAATAGCGCTTTTTCTGTTTTTCTGAAAGCTGGGCGTACTTTTCCGTCGAGAGGATATTGAAAACACCGCCGTACCGAACCCAATCACCATTCGTGTTGTGGTGGTAGGTATGATTTTTCGACCAAACGAATTGCGGCATGCCCGTAATCACGCCAAAGAGAAAGCCGACGATGTGGTTCGCGCGTCTGGTTTTAAACAAAGAGCCATGTCCACAGTCGTGCATGAGAACAAACGACCGAAGAATAAAAAGCGTAATCATTGCCGCAAATGGAATGACGTAGAGGCGAGAGAATTCTACGCAATAAGCGTAACCCGCCCAGAGCAGCATAAAAGGAATAATCGTAAGCAAAGCCTGTCGAGTGGCGATGGCATCCGACTTCGCCGTGTAGGGCTGAATCTTCTCGCGCCAAAAGTGAGTTTCAAACATTTCATGAAGCTATAATCGAAATGATTTGCCGGCTAGAACTAATTTCTTTTAGTTAGGGCTTCCGAATCGAGGGGGGCTTGCTTTCGTCACGGAACTTAACACCCTGCCCATTGATTGAACTTTCATCGACCAGCTGTACGATGCAGCTATATGAAATTCGATTTTTTAATCTTCGATCTCGATGGA
>SXSP01000128.1 GCA_005792225.1 Bdellovibrionales bacterium
ACGAAATCAAGGAGGAGCGAGAGGGCGAGATCGCGATCGAGTTTCGATTCGGCGAGCTTTCCCGCGAAACCCTTCAGGAACTCGAGCCGGGCTTGTTCATCGCGTTCGGTTCGCCTTGAGAGTGCGGTGGCCGCCAAAAGTGCCGGCCAAGTTTCTTCGCAGGAGATTTGCGAGAATCCGCACTCCTTTAACCATTCCTTCTGCGCGTCGATTGTTTCGGGGAACTCAAGGGAAGTTGCCTCGTTCGTGAAAAATGAGGTCGCGATCGTGATGACGGAGTTTCTGACTCGCGTGAGTTCCTCAACGAAGCCGGCTGGCAATGCCACGTGTGGATGGTTGAGATCTAAAGTGTAGTCTTGCTGGTCTTCAAAGCCGTGCAGGCGATTCTCGAGATCGCGGAGGTACCAGTAGTCGCGAATGAGCTGGTCGCACTCGTCTTGCGGGAGGAGACCGAGATCCCGGATCGTTTGGAGCGCCAAAGTTGTCGAGTGGGTTTGAAGAGTCGGGTTACGACCGCCATGGATGACTTGGAGCGCGTGAACGAAAAGTTCCAATTCACGAATACCGCCTTCGCCAAGTTTCAGGTGGAAGATTCCCGGGCGTGCCTCAAACTTCTCTTGGCGAATTTTCGACCGCAGGGCCTTCAGCTCATCGAGCAGGGTGTAGTCGAGGTGCTTACGGTATGAGAACTTTCGGGCGAAGTCGCGGATGCCTTTTTGAAGAGTTTCTTCTCCGGCGAGAATTCGCATGCGAACGAAGGCGAGGCGTTCCCACATTTCTCCGTGGTAGCCGTAATGGTATTCAAACTCGGAGGCCGTCGGAATGGCAGGCGAAGCGCGACCGCCCGGTCTCAGGGTAAAATCCACGCGAAGACAGAAGCCGAATTCGGTCGTTTCGCTCAAGAGATTCTGAAATTCACGGAGGGCTCGAAGATCAGGCGTTGTTCCGTCGGGGCGAACCGCGATGAGATCGACGTCGGAGCTGAGATTGAGCTCTTCGGAGCCGAGTTTGCCCAAGGCGAGAAGGGCCATGCCGGTCTTCTCGCAGCCCGATTGGCTCCAGGCTTCGAGGATCAGAGCATCGGATGCTCGAGACCATATTTCGCAAATGTCCTTGGCGCTGGCGCGGTCGAAACGTGTGGCCAACACGCACTTCAGCCACTCGCAATGGCGTTTTAAACGAAGATCAGTTTTGAGTGTGGAGTCGGTCGATCGGGAGAGGATGTAACGATAGCGCTGAACCGCGGGCCACGCGGAGGCGGTGGCCCATTCTTCTTCGGTGTAAGTCTCTAGAGCCGGAAGCTCATTCAAATGTCGGCGACCAGCGGGGCTTGAAGTACTCATACGAATCGAACGTTATGCGGCGCTCGTCTTCGCCGTCAACGCTCACCACGTAAAGTTGGTACTTGCCGGTGCGATCGCTGCGGAACAAGACGCTGCGGCCATCGGGTGAGAAGGTCGGATCCTCGTTGTTGGCGAATTTGCCGTTCGCCTTCTTGGCGGAGGTCAAACGAACCATGTTGGTCCCGTCGGCATCCATTACGAAGATATCGAAATGGTTTTTGTCAAAACCCGCGAAGACGAGCTTCTTGCCGTCGGGAGACCACGAAGGTGTTGAGTTATATTCTCCGGCGAAGGTGAGTTGCTTGATGTTCGAGCCGTCGGAGTTCATGACGAAGATCATCGGGCGACCACTACGGGTAGAGGAGAATGCGATCTTTGAGCCGTCGGGGCTCATGGAGGGCTCAACGTTCATCTCGCCGTTTTTCGCCGTCGTGATGCGGGTGAGAGTCTTGCCGTTGAGAGCCATCTTATAGATATCGGGGTTCCCGCCGTTAGAGATTGTCAGCAGAAGATGTTTTCCGTCGGGAGTAAAGCACGCGCCGGAGTTGATTCCGCGGCGGTAAGAGACGAGGAATCGTTTTCCCGTCGAGAGGTCATAGGTGAAGAGGTCAAGGTTTCTCGTCTTTTCGTTCGTGTGATAGGCGAACGCGCTGTACGCGACGGTCTTACCGTCGTGCGACCAGGTTGGAGATTGCGCGATCGTTTTCAGGTGCGTGATCTGTTGGGGGTTTGCTCCGTCCCAATCCATGACAAAGATTTCTTTTTCCGGCGGGCGAGTCGTTCTCGAAGCTACGATCTTCGAGAGGAAGAAGCCTTGCTTATTCGTGAGTGCCTTCACCAAATCGTTCGCGAAGGTGTGGGCCGTCACGCGAACGTCTTTGGATTTTGAACGATAGGTCTTGCCGAGTATCAGTTTCTGCTGAGGAACGTAGTAGGCGTAGGCATCGACCACGAGATCATCGCCGTTCATGTGGTAACCCACGCGAACGAGGAACTCGGTTCCGATTTGCTTCCAGCTATCGAATTTGAATCCATTGGCCTCGCCAGGCGCGGGCTTCAAGCCGACTTTACTTACGTCTTCGAGGTAGGCATCGGGTTTGATGAATTCGAAGTAGTGACTCACTTCCATGTCGTTACGAAAGACGTCATAGAGCTCTTTACCGACTTTGAGTGCGTTCTTTGAAGAATTCGGAGAGCCGTTGAACTGAAACGGCGGAATCGCCATCAAGCTCTTTTTGAGGGCGGCCTCTCCGACCTTGATGTACAAACCGGAGTCAGCCGCGGGTGCTTCCGCATCTTGCGCGCGCACTGCGAGTGCCGGGAGAAGCAAGGCCGAAATCAGGGGAGCGAGGACAAATGCTTTCATCAGTTCCGTCCTTTTTAGGGTGAGTAGTCGGCTTCGAAGCCGTCGACCGCCAAGATGTTAACTAGATTTCCGGGAGGTTTGGGAAGAGGGGAAGAAGCATCGATCGCGCGCAAAACGCGGTCGTCGAAGTCTTCGTTGCCCGAAGACTTCATAACTTGTCTCTTCACGACGTTCCCGTTCGCATCGAGGTAAACCCGAACACGCGTGGTTAAATTCGAATTTGCCAACCACTGCGGAAGATTCCAGTTTCGCTTCACGGCGTTCTTCACGGTGCTCAGGTAAGTCTGGTGATCCGCGCGCTGAAGACCGGTCAGGGAGTTTCCGGCGGAAACTTGGTTTCCTTTGACGACCGTCGAGGATTGCGTTTCGCCGGCGCTCGCGGCGGCGGGCTTGGTGGGTTCCGACTGGGCCTTCTGCATCCGCTCGATTCTCTCGAGTGCTTCGAGACGCTTTAAGGCAGCCGCTTGATCCTTCTTGGTCTTGTCGAGGTTGACCTTGGGAGCTTCGGGTTTCGGTGCGGGAGCTGGTTTCGCCGGCTCGGGTTTAGGCTCAGGCTTGGCCGGCTCTGGCTTCGCCTCAACCGGCTTCGGCTGCGGCGCCGGTTCGGGGGCCGCGGCCGGTGGAAGCTCGGCCGTTTTTTTATCGGGAAGAGCCACGATATCCACGCGAATCGAATCTTCGAGAGTCATGGGTTCAGAAGGATAAATGACGGCGCGAACGGCGAAGACGATAAACAAAAAAAGATGAAGGGCCAGCGAGAACACCAGCGCGCGCTTGAAAGAATCCTCGGCGGGAGCTTGGGGCATCCCATTGGGTGGTCGGGCTGCGGCTTGATTCACGGTTTGGGTAGAGTCACCAGGCCGATGTTGAAAATTCCTGCGGCGCGAATCTCCGCCATGGTCTCGGCCACGAAACCGTAGTCGACGGAGCGGTCCGCTTGCAGATAAATCTGTTTGTTCTTCCGGGTCTCGAAAATCGCTTTGAGTCGCTTTTGAAGATCCGCGGTCGGGATCGTCTGCTCCCCAACGTAGATCTTCTTGTTCTTCTTGATCACGAGCACGAAAGGTTCGTCGGAGGTCGCAACACCTGAACTTGCCGTCTCGGGAAGTTCGATGTCGAGTCCCTGCTGCATCATGGGCGCGGTGACCATGAAGATGATCAAGAG
>SXSP01000129.1 GCA_005792225.1 Bdellovibrionales bacterium
CGCCGCCCAGTCGGTGGCCGTCACAAACGTAACTCCCGCCGCCAAGCCCGCATCACCCGTGATCAAACGAGTTGAGTTTCCGAAAATCGACTCACCGGTCAGATGAAAAATAGAATCCGGGAGCTCAAACTCGGTGAGAGCGTCACGGGTCGGGTAGAAGAACTTCTGCCCGCGAGTGACCTCTTGATCTGCATCAATGGGGATCTTCTGATCGTTCACAACGAAACGCGGAAGCCCTTTCGAGTTGGCGACTTCGTCACCCTTCAGGTCTGCGCAACTCAGCCCTTAAAATTCAGATTCATTGAAGATCGAAGCGAACAGCGTCGCCGAGGTCACTTGGATTTGAGCGTGTAAATGATGTGGTTCTTCGCGGCTCTTCTCATTTTTGCTCCCATCAATTCGGCCCAGGCAGCCCAAGCGTCCGAATGCAAAGCAGGAGACGAATGGTGGCGGAAGCCCGATCGCTCCAACTCAGTTCAGAGAACGCAACTTACCCCTGATCACGCGCTTCTGGTTTGCCCGCAAGACCGGAATCGAGTCGCTCTGGTGATCGGAAAGAAAACAGCGGTTGTTGACCTCAGCGGCGAGGAGTGGGGACTCAACGAACCAAGCTTCGCGATTCTCGACGACGGTCGATGGATCACGTGGCTTTCGGGTGATTTCCAGTTGTCGTTTCGCGCTCTTCAGTGTGACCGGAATGCTTGCCGTTTCGAGCGACCACGTTGCGCATCGTCTCTTCCACAGGATCTGAAATCGATTCCTTCGGCCATCGAGTTCGGCAAGGGGAATGACGATCCCGCACAGAAAGCCGCCGTCCAGACTCTCGCGCTTCAGCAAATGACCGCCGGCCTTATTCCCGCGACCGGAAACAGTTCGAACACGGGTGAACCCGCGTACGCCTTTCGCGAATCCTTTCTGGCGAGGCTCAGCGAGCTGAAAAACTGCATACCGCCGAAGGCGGCCGACGCGAAAAATTTCCGGTACGAATCGATGACTCCGTCCAAGGTGACGGCTTCGACCGAACTCGCCGCCGCCGGAATGCTTACTTATTCGGCCCCCAATCTTATAGACGGGCAACTCAAAACCGCTTGGATCGAAGGAGTGGAAGGCAAAGGCGAAGGTGCGACGTTGGCATTCGAGTTTCCGGCGCCCTCATCCCTCTCCTTCATTCAGATCGCGAATGGCTATCAGAAGTCGTTCACGAGCTTTTTCGAGAACTCGTTTCCTACGCGCATCGAGGCCGAGTTTGACACCCGAAACGGTGAGACCTACAGGCAGACTTTCGATCTGCAACCGGAAATGGGTTACTCGCGATTCGCGATAGAGCCTCGGCTTACGAAAATCATCAGGGTTCGCCTCAAGATCACGAAAGTCCAAAAAGGCAGTCGGTTCGAGGACACCGCCATTTCGGAAATCCGCTTTCTTGATTTACCTTTTCTAGAGAAAGTGAAAGGGAAGGCCTACCTTCCCGCGAGAGACTGACTTACTTCGCTGATTCGCGAATGAAGCGGGTCATGTAGTAGCGAACGAGATAGTCGATCTTGACCGGTTGATCTTGATACGTCCAAAGAAGATCGCCGAAGGCTCCCCAGCGCGCAGTAATGACATCTTCCTCGCTCGGAGCTTTGCCGCCGGTGTCTTGAGCTGCCGGAACTTGCACGAAGCCCGCGCCCACGAAGTGGAAACGGATGCCAATGACGCCCGGTTCTTTAAGCGAAAAGATGAGCTTGAAACCGTTTCTGAAGAGCATGAAGTCCGCATGCGTATTCTGGATGCCGTAGATCTTGATGCGGCCGACGGTGGAACCTTTGAGTTGGTTAAACGAAGACGCCGCCTCGATGAACGCGGATTTCAAGCTGTTGAGGAAACCTACGGACTCGGTGAACAAAAGCTGTGCGGGATCAAAGCCGAAGCTAAAATCCACGACGCCGGATTCTTCCATCTTCTGTTCGGCGCGCACGAGATCTTTAATCCAAGAGAGCTTGTCCATCCGTACCGATTTCAAAAAAGCGTTGATATGTCGCACCTCTAGGATGCGCCATATCAACAATGTTTCAAGTTTGAAGAATCTTGTCAAGAGGACGCTTGGTCCCGCACAGGCGAAGGAGTCGGGGATTTTCCGCCGACAAAGTGGATTTCACGAGCGACGATCGAAAACCCCGAGCCGTTGGTCCCGTCTTCTTTTTCGTAGGAGTACTTCGAGAGGTAACCCTCGACAAAGAGCGGTGAACCTTTTTGAAGACGCTCGCGGCACCGCTCCGCGTTCTTTCCCCACACGGTCACGCGGTGCCAGGTCGTGGTGGTTTCACGTTCACCACCCTCGAGTCGTTTGTTGAAGTGAGTCGACAGGCTGAGCTTGACGTAAGGCTTGCCTTTTTTTGACGTCAGCGGTTCGGGATCGGCTCCCAAATAACCCATGATTTGCACGCGATTGATACCGTTCATAAAGAACCTCCTGTTGGGGGCTGCTAATGATTTCAGCCCTCCGGTTACGAGGTTCTTCTGCAAACTCGGGAGAATCGCGTAAGCCCAATCGATTTGATTTGGGCTTAAGAACATCCGGTGCGCGGATTAAAAGCCGACGCCGAGGAACGGGAACACACCGTACGGATTCGATTTATTATCCAGTCCGTAATAGAGCCCGAAAATGAATTGGACGGGAATGTGATAGAACATCGTCGCATCGAGCCGCGCTTCCACGCCGGTTCCGATGAAGTACGTGCCTAAACTCGCCTTACGGTACACTTTGCGATCGTAGTCATACGCCGCTCCGTCGAGCGTCAGGGCGTCGACGAAAATGGCCGCATGCCACCTTTGAGCGAAGACGGGCCAAGTCCCCCGACCTTCGTAGGTATACGACAGCGGGAATCGATACTCGATAGATGAAGTGAGAAGACTTCGGCCGACGAAGCTCCCCGAACCGTAGCCACGCATGACAAATCCGGTTTGCTCGAGGGCCGTGGTGTAGTTTCCACCGACGGTCGTGCGACCGTAAAAGACGTTCTTCAAGTTGGGCGCGTAGCTCGCTTTTGCCGAGAGCGCGATCGCGTGGCGCTTCGGAAGCCAACGCGAGTGAAAGTACTGCCCGCTCAAATCCGTTTGATCGTACTCGTTTCCGAATTCCTTGAAGTAGTGCGTGTGCATGAGTGTTGCCGCGCCACCGCGCTCGGGGCTGATCTCGAGGCCTTTTTGAGTCGCGTTCTTCCATGTGACGGCGGCGATTGCACCTCCGCGAATGAAGTCGGAATTCGCAAACTCGATTTTTCCGGAGTGCGCGCCGAGAGCGGCCATCCAGTCGTTACTTAAACCCGGAAGGTAGAATGAACCTAGAAGCGTGCCTGACGTTGATCGACGATTGTAACCTCCACTATAGAGGTATTCGTTTACATCCTGGGCCGTGAGCTTGAAGTTCACGTCCGTCACGGCGTTCATGTATTCGAAGGCGTAACTAGGGCGCGAAGATAAAGTATCGTAACTCGCGAGAACCGAATAGGCGTGTCGGCCTGTTGGATCCGCAGCGGCCGTCATTGCCTGGAGATAAGTGGAGTCGGGGCTGAAGTAAACCCAAGGCAGCCAGTAACGCGGCAGCAAGTAGGGGAGCGGGCTGTACGGCTCGTTCTCGGTTTTCACGTCGACGACGGGCGCTTTGTATTCAGGAAATTGAGAGTCGACGAGTGGACCCACGTGCGGAGGTTCCGCGGGCACTTTCGACCACGCTTCCCTTGAACTCGCGTAGAGCTGCGCACCCGAAGATTCAAGAACCCCGTAGAGGATTTCGCCGGTCGACGTGTCGAGTTCACCCGTCATGATTCTCGTGGTTCCGTTCGTCACGGCTCTCGCCTTCGTGAGTTCCCGATTCGCGAGGTACAGGTTTGCAACGCCGGAGCGGTCCGAAACGAAGAGGAGCCCTTCCGAAGTCATCCGCGGAAAGTGCACCGGCCTGAAATCCGTCAGCACGCGCCTTGGTTCGGAAGTTGCGAGCGAGAGATCTCCATCGTTCGTCGCCGTCAGGCTGAAAACTTTGAAGTTCTCCTCACCCGTAGCGCTCTTCTCTCCGATCAAAATCTCGTTTGCGGAAATAAACTCAGGACGCGAGATCCGCACCTGGAGCGCCGGCTCATAGAGCGGACGAATGTTCGAGCCGTCGATGCGCGAACTCACAAGGCGGGTTCCGCCCGGAGTGTTCTGGACGAAGACGATCGAGCGTCCGTCAAACGACACGACGGCTTCTCTCGTGCGCGCCCCGCTGGTGAGCCGAGTCGACTGTTTCGAGGCGAGGTCATACTTCCAGAGATCGCTGAATTGATAGTGGCGTTCGTAAGCTTTGACCGCATTGTAAATAAATCCAGATGAATCCGGAAGCCAGCTTACTCGTGATATGAAGTCACCCGTCCAAACTCGCTTCGGCTTCATCGCGGCGAAAGATGTCTGCGTGTTCGGTCGATCCGTGACGTTCAGCGTGCTCTCGATGTTGTGTTCTTTTCCGACGTAAGCGAGTTTTAATCCATCGGGCGAAATCACAGGACTGTGCGAGAAGTATCCGGACTGATCGAGCTTCTTTCTTTCGGCAACACCGGCCGCGCGAATCGATGCGAGCTGCTTTTCGGCGTTCGCGCGCGCTCGCTCGTACGTTTGCCACAGAAGTTCTGGATAATTGATCCCGAAAATATCCTCGGGCGGCCCGTTAAGGAAAAATGGAATGCGCCTGGAGTAAGCGAGGTTTAAGTCTTTGACGACCTCCGGGCCTTTTCGCCGGATCATTTCGTTCCAGAGAAGGGCACCCATCAAGTACGGGCGAATACCGCCAGGCCAATCGGGAATGCTGATCTCATTGATCCGCGCGACGGTCTCTTTCTCGAGCGTGTCTTCTTCGACCATCGAGCGGATGATCGAGAGGTAATTGGCGGAACGCAGGCGCCCGAAGTTCGAAAGACGTGTTTCGAGCTCGACCGCGATGCCTTCCGTGTACCACCGTGGGAGTAAAATATTAGGTCGCACGATGTTGCCGAAGACCCACCGGGCCGGGCGCATGATTCCGGTCGCGGGCTCAAACGTCAAAATGTGCACGTACTCGTGCGTGATGAGTTCGAGTCCCCAGTTTCCGTAGTCGCCGATCGAATCCAGTGCCGTCGGCAAAACAGGGAATGTTGAGATCATCGGGTAGGGAATCCCGGTCGCGAAACCGTTCGCGATGTCGGTGCTGTCATCGATCAAGAGAACGGTTTTTTCGGGCCAAACACCGAAGACGGGAGTTGTCGAAACGAATGCCTGTTCCGCGGCCTTTGCGTATTCTTGCGCGAGCGGGTAATGCTTTGAGTCAAAGATCACCGTGAAGTGGGGCGTCTCGATTTTTCGCCATTCGACGTCAGGAGCGGAGGCGAAGGCGAACGATGACCAAAGACCGATGGTGAGAAAGAGGCAACGTATGAGCGAGTAGAATGATGGCTTCATATGACTCTGAGATGGAAAGAGCTTGCGCTCTGAGGTGTTATTGCCAAGCCGATGAGGTTCTATTATATGAATCCTCCGCGACAAGGTTTGACAATGTCATCCCCCTTTTTCAAAATCGGTCCCGTAAGATAATCATACAGTGACCGTTAAGTGACCAATAGTGGCGACTATAGAGGAGTTCTCAATGCTGTCTACTTCGTTCCGTGCACTCGCAACCGCGACCATCGCTCTCATGCTCATGGCATCGTGCGCTTCCAAACCCAAGACGACTGATACCGGCGAAGGCGCTGCGACTGGCGGCGACGCGAACACGACGCCCGTGATCGGCACGCAAGATATCGCGGTTGATCCCCAAGGTTCGGATAGCGGCAAGATCAACGGTCTCACGACTGTGTTCTTCGAATACGATCAAGCTCGTTTGACTTCCGATGCTCGCAAAAAACTGACTTCGAACGCCGAGTGGATCAAGAGCAACCCCGCGTTCACGGTTCAAATCGAAGGTCACACGGACGAGCGCGGCTCGGTCGAGTACAACCTCGCCCTCGGCGAACGTCGTGCTAAATCGGTTAAAGCCTATCTCGAAAGCCTCGGCGTCGACGCGAAACGTATGACGATCATCAGCTACGGCGAAGAAAAGCCGATCGACCCCAGCCACGAAGACACGGCTTGGTCGAAGAACCGTCGCGCGAACTTCGTTCCGCTTCGCTAATTCTCCCGTTCGTTTTTTGGCTGGCTCCGCGAGTTCCGACTTTTCGCGGGCCAGCCTTTCGTTTTATGATCTTAAGACTCGTTCATTCACGGCCTAAGTATTTGGGCCCGAGTTTTTTGGAAGGTCATGAAGCCGAAACGCCTCGCTTTCATTCTCATCATTCTGCCTCTCGCTTTCGTCGTTGGCCTGATTTCGGGCTGCGTGACGCAAATTCCGGTTGATGAATACACGATGGCTCGCGCCGCTTACGAAGCCGCGAAAGAAGCCGATTCCGCTCGTTTTGCGCCCGCCATCTGGTTCGAAGCCGAGCAAGCGTACCGCGCTGGACAAAAGTCCTTTAAAGAACGTCATTACGAAGATGCACGAAAGAGCTTCGCACGGGCTCAGTCCCTCTCGGAACAAGCGGAGAACGCCGCTCGTCTCTCGCGCAACCAATCCGGCGAAGTGATCCCGTAACTTGATCATGGAAGGAATCTCGATGAATCTCATTCGCAGTTTGGTCGGTGTCGCCCTCGGCGTCGTTCCCGTACTCACTCTCAGCGGTTGCCTTCAAACCCGCGAGGCCCAAAAGGAAGTCGAAGAAAAACAGGTCATGCGCCGCCAGGTTCAGACTCTTCAGCAAACGACGGCCGACGTGAACTCGCGCTTTCAGGATCTCGAAGACGAAGTTCGCAAACTCAACGGTCGCATCGAAGCGACCGACATGAAGGTCAAACAGACGAACGGCCTGATCGATAAGGGCTTCGGTATGGCCGACGCCAAGTTTAAAGAAAAAGACGACGTCTACCGCGA
>SXSP01000130.1 GCA_005792225.1 Bdellovibrionales bacterium
AAGATGACTTCAAGGGGATTGATGCCGAGCGCGCGAGCGACCTTGTCGCGCGACTCACGCATCAGCGCTTTAGGTCCGCGACCGGATTGGTGGATCGAGCTGGGGTTTCCCCACTGCTCAACCCAACCTAAAATCTGATCGCGGACGATTTCCGCAACGGGTGTCGTTGCGTTATGGTCCAAGTAAACGCGCTGTTTGGCGCGAAGGGTCGAAAAGTTCATGCGGCCCGCAATCTACCGCATTTCGCCTTAAGAATTCAAGGTTTGCGGGTCAAACACCCCAGCGTGTGAAAAGAACAATCCAGGCCATCAGAGACGATCCGGCGGCCGTGATGGCAAGCCATGCCGTCCAGTTCGGGTTACGCCGGCTCCAGTTCAGGAACATCGATTCGAAGGTAACGGGTGATTTTTTCATCGATTCCTCCTCAGGGGACAGTGGGTGGTTGGGGGTCGGGATCCGCGTGTCATTGCGTCTCCCTTTCTTCCTTCAATACAAAGTCGGGACCACCGGCCCCGGCGCTCAGATTCGCGCCGGCGATCCCGCAATGAAACATTTGCCGGGCAAGTCAGGCGTCCGGGGCCGCTTCGACCCCAAAAGTCGGCCCGACCTCGGTCGAGTTCCGGGCCTGCCGAGGCGCACCTCCTCAATTCGAGGGGCGGAGATGCCGATAAACTCGTCATGGGTCATGGCAAATGGACAGAACAATTCGGGATTTCGGCCGAGACGGTCGCCGCCTGGAAGCCGCACGGTCAAGCCGCAGTCGAGCCTCTTTTTTGGGGCCTCGCCAACGGCAAACTCCCCGAATCCGAGTATTACGCTTGGGCGCAGACAACGTTCGAATTGCCCTTGGTGACTGACGAGTACTTCGCCATTCCCGCTGACCAAATGTTCTGGGATCGCGTGAGATCCCTGCATGCATGGAAACCCGATCTCCTTCCGCTCGCGGAATGGGAGGGCGTTCTTCTCATCGCGTGCGTGGAGCCGCCGACGAACTTCTCTTATAGCCAACCCCATCGCTTTGTTCTCGCGAGTGCCCGTCAGCTCCAACTTCTCTGGTCGCATCTCAATCCAGCAGCGATCCATGCGCCCCCAAACGCGACGGATGCTCCGGAAGGAATCAGGCCCGAGACCGTCGTTGGCTCAGGTGTCGTTGATATGGCGGCGGATCTTCCCGACGGCGTTCTCGTCAACTTCGCAAGTGCGGCTCCCTCAGCCGATACGCAAACGGCAACACGTCATATTCCCGGTCAACCCGCGGCGGACTTCTCCATGCCTGATGGGTTTGCGCAAAGCTTTTCCACCGAGCCTGCCCAATCGAACGCGATGCCCGACGGCTTTGCGTTTCCCGAGGGCTTAGCTCCGAAGACGAGCGAAGCTCCCCAGGGAATCGCGATTGATTTCGACCTTGAAGCGAAGACGGAAAAACTTCCGGGTCCCCTCGTGACCGAGCAGACGGAGCCAGCTGCGGTGGTTCCGCAAATTCCACCGCCGACACCGCCACCGACGCCCGTCACTCCGCCCATCGTCTCGGAACAATCTGACATGCCATTTGAGCCGAGCATTTCGTTCTCGAGCCAGACGATGACCGATATCAACTGGGTCCAAACGATCGAGACGTTCAACGTCGAAAAGTGCTCGAATGTCGATGAGCTTGCAACCCACACTTTGAGCGCGATGACCCGTCATTTCAATGGCGCCCTCTTGTTCCGCCTCGAGGGTGATTTGATAAAGCCGTGGAAATACACGCAACCCTTCCGAACACCTTCTAAGGATTACGGCGGACTTGAACTGAGCTCGCCGAATATTTTCCGCATTGTTGATCGCACACGTCTTCCGTATCACGGTCCGGTTTTGCCGGCGCCGGAGAATGATCGGTTTTTCAAATCGTTTTTGGGCGGAAAATCTCCCGCGCACGTCACCATCGTGCCGATCATCCATAAGAAAAAATTGATCGGCATGGCGATGGGAATCGCCGACGACGATAAGCCCTACAAACACATCCTGCCCATCATGGAAGGTTTGGCGACTCAGTTCGCCACGACATTCGCGCGCTTGGCACCCGAAGCCGTCGCCGCTTAACGGGGTTTGACAGTTTTTTGCACGAGGACGTCCCGCTTTGTGCCCGAGGGATTTAATTCCTTCGGCGGGATATCAAAACGCATTTTGATGAGCGGCCAGTTGCGCGGTAAATGCGAATAGACTCCCCAATCTTTCAATCGATCGGACCACTCGACGATCACAAGTCCGCTTTTCTCCAGAAAAAGATCCCAAAAGCCCGTCGATTCAAGGTCGTCAACGTTATCGATACGGTAGAGATCCACGTGCTCCACCGGCCCGGCCGTCGTCTCGTACCTGTTGTGGATGGCAAACGACGGAGACGCGGCTTCTTGCGATCCCATAGCCTCCAAGAGATAACGCGTGAATTGGGTTTTGCCCGCGCCCATCGGGCCGTCGAGGAGAATAAGATAACGAGACCCCGCGCACTCGCGCGCGATTTCGTGGGCGAATTTTTTGAGGGCTTCGAGATTTTCGATTTCGCGAATCATCGCGCCTCGCCTTCTTAGAGACGCGCCATCAACGAAGGCAGGAACTCGCGAAGATCGCTCGCCTGTAGCGAACGCCGATCTTCGCCGGCACGAACCCATTCGTCGGCGATACGTCCATGAATGTAACTCGCGCAGGCGGCCGCTTTGAGCGGCGGTAAACCTTGCGCGAGGAGTCCCGTCATCATACCCGTGAGAACGTCACCCGTTCCCGCCTTCGCGAGAGCGGAGTTCCCGGAAAGAATAATCCATATTCGCCCACTTCCATCGCCGCTCGCCAGAACGGTTCGGTAACCCTTCAGGACGACATGGCAGCCGAGCTTCTCGGCGGCGGCCCGAGCGTAGCGAACGCGGTCGCTCTCGATCGTCTTCGCATCGACATCGCGAATTCTCGAGAGTTCTCCCGCATGCGGGGTCAGAATCCACGTTCGAGGGAGAGGCCAAAGTTTTCGTTTCGCCACGAGCGTGATGGCATCGGCGTCGACGACGACCGACTCGGCTTTCATTTCGATCAAACGTCTGAGCATCCGCTCGATTTCAACGAATGCTTGATCGGAAGTACCGAGGCCCGGCCCGATTCCGACCGCGCGCCATTTGGGGTTTTTCCAAAGCTTCTCATCGTCTGCCTTTGCCGTGAGAACCTCGGGGTAGGTCTTAAGAACTTCAAACGGTTCCGTCCTCGATGCGAGAGTCACGTAGCCCGTGCCGATCCGGTAGGCGGAGCTCGCAGAGAGAAGTGCCGCGCCCCACATCCCTTCGCTCCCGGCAATGATCAGGGCGTGACCGTTGGAAGATTTGTTTCCGGTTGCCGTTCTCTTCGGAAGAAATCGTCGAGCCATTGTCTCCGTAAATGCGAAACACGACTGCGCGATATCTCTGACGAGAGGCAGCGGGAAACCAATCGGAACGATTTTGAGGCGACCCGTTCGGAATGGTCCGTCGGAAATAAATAGACCCGGTTTACCGAGACCGAACGTGATCGTCTGCGAAGCCTTGACCGCGTGCCCGAGAACAACCCCGCGATCCGCGTCGAGGCCCGAGGGCAAATCGAGGCTCACGACCGGCGAGCGCGAACGAAGGATGGCTTCAATGACGCCCTTGTAGGGCTCCTTCACTTCGTCGTGCAAGCCGATCCCGAAGATCGCATCGACGATAAGCCGTTGAGAGTCAAAATTCGAAAAGGTCTCGCGCTCAAG
>SXSP01000131.1 GCA_005792225.1 Bdellovibrionales bacterium
CAAAGCCCGAGAATTGGCTCTTAGCTAAAATCGATATCGTTCGGCTCATGAACCGGGTCCTCGATAAGATCGTGATCGACGTTCACATCGATATTGACGATGTTGTACCCTTGTACAACTCGGTGCCGCCGGCCGCCGAAGGCTCACTCCTTGACCAGAGCCGAAACCTCACGATTGGCGAGCGCGTCTGGACAATCAGGGGACGATCGCTTCCGCACCTCGAAGAGAAACTGGACACGCACACCCCGGTGCTCGTGGGCTTACTCAGCCTCACGTTAGGTTTCGGCCTCGCCGCGACGATTCGCCTTCTGCTCTCGACCCGTGAGCGGGCGAGCGAGGCCGTCAAGAAGACGCTCGAAATGAAAGAGGTGAACGGTGTCAGCCGCTGGATTCACAGAATTGACCGGATTATTTCAGAATCCGAGAATCGCGAGAACACGCTCGAATCGATCCTTTCCTGTCTGACCGCAGAGACAAACTGGAAAGTCGCAGGTTACTGGGAGATCGATCCGGAATCGACCGAGCCGAAACTTCTTCGTGCGCTCTCGACGGATCTTCCCCGATTCGGAAATTTGCTCGTTCTGAACACCAAATGGAACTTCTATGAAATGGGAGTGTTTCAAGAAGTCCACGACACGCGTAAAGTCGTCCAAATTCCTCGCTTGGAAGAGCGCGAGGATTTCGCGAGAGCCATCGAAGCTCACCGCGCGGGCCTTCACAGCGGTCTCGCCATCCCGATTATGTCTTCAACCGCCGTCTTGGGTATTTTGGAACTTTATTCGGAAAACTTCGCGACACCTCTTCGCTCGATGACCGATGAACTCGAAGCGATGGGTCTGCGAATCGGTCAAAAGCTTGAAAACCTAGAACTCTCGGCCGCGCTCCGCAATGAACAGACGCGCACCGAACAAATCATGAAAGCCATCAACACCAGTGCGCTCGTCTCGATGATGGATGAGGCGGGAAAATTCACCTGGGTCAATGATCGCTTCTGCGAAGTGAGCGGTTATGAGCCGGCGGAACTCATCGGCAAGGACCATCGAACTCTCAACGATGGTCTCGAGAAGGGCTCCCTCTTCAAGGATCAATGGCGCACCATCGAGAGTGGAAAAATTTGGACCGGTGAAGTTCGACATCGGACGAAGCTGGGCGAGGTCTTTACCGTTGCGACGGTCGTGACCCCTATCACCGGCGCCGACGGAAAGGTTGAGAGTTATCTCTCGGTTCACCTGGATTTGACTTCCGAGAAACGCTATCAGCAGCAGCTCCTGGAAGCGCAGTCGATCGCGAAAATCGGCAGCTGGACGGTGGATCTCACAGCGCAATCAACTGTGTGGTCGCAAGAGAATTACCGGATCTTCGAAATCGACGAGTCGGTCATCGGTGCCGAGTTATACGCAGCACATCGCACGCGCATCCACCCTGACGATCTTCAGCACATTGAAACGGAACTCATCCGATCGATTGGGGAAAACGCGCAGTTCGAAGTCGACTTCCGCCTTCTTCTCGACGACGGATCTCGAATCAAGTATCTCCAAAGTATCGGACGCATCACCCGCGACGGAGAAGGGAAACCCATCATCGTCAGCGGAACAACTCAGGACGTAACCGAACGGGTGACTCGCGAGGCCGAATTCCAAATGAGTCTCGATGCTCTCGGTATCGGAATCTGGAAGTATAACCCCATCACGAATTCGCTCATTTGGGATAAGACGATGTACAAGTTGTACGACGTCGACCCAGCAACGTTCTCTGGGGATTACCAAGGTTGGCTGAACACGCTGACGCCCGAAGCTCAAGAGGCCGCGGCCGAAGAATACCGGCAGTACGTGACCGGAGCGAGCGAACTGAACTCGACTTTCCAAATCAAAACGCGCGACGGAAAAAAGAAATACGTGGGTCGCCTCGGTCACGTGGTTCGTAACCATAAGGGCGACCCCATTATGATCTACGGGGTGAACTGGGATCGAACGAGTGAATTCGAATCGCAGCGGCAGATGGCCCAGCAGAAATCACTCCTCGAATCCGTTCTCGCGAATATTCCCGACATGGTCTTCGTGAAAGACTACAACAACAAGCTCCGTTACACGCTCCTCAACCGCGCGGGCGAACAACTCCTCGGAAAATCAGAAGCACAGGTCCTTGGCAAAGGAGCCCACGACGTCTACCCGAAAGAGCAAGCTGACTTCTTCATGAAAAAGGATTTGGAAGTCTTTGAATCCATGGCTCCCGTGACGATTCCCCAAGAACCCATTCAAACGGCGACCGGCACTCGCTACCTGAGAACCTACAAAGTTCCCGTTTATGATTTGAACGGTCACCCGAGCCTCCTCGTCGGCATCGCGCGCGACATCACCGAAGAGATCACAATGCAGAAGCAACTCGCCGAGGAACGCGCGAAATCTCTTCATTCGGCAAAGCTCGCGTCCCTGGGTGAAATGTCGGCCGGGATCGCTCACGAGATCAACAACCCGCTCGCGATCATCGACGGGAACTTACGGACGCTCAAGAAGTTCAAAGATGATCCCGAGAAATTCAACGCGAAACTCGAAACTCTGGTGAAGTCGACGTCGCGGATCAGCAAGATCGTAAATGGACTCCGCAAGTTCTCTCGCTCGTCAGAGGGTGGGGAGCACACAACAGCCGAAATCGCTAAGATCTTGGAAGAAGTCGAAACCCTCGTTGAAGCCAAGGCGAAACGTCACGCAACCCGCATCGCCTACAACATTTCGACAGACGCGCGCATCAGCTGTGACGTCGTCGAGATCGAGCAAGTCTTCATCAATTTGATCAATAACGGAATCGATGCGATTAAGAGCCTCGACGAACGTTGGTTGATGGTGGAAGCGATCGACCACGAGGACGAAGTCATCATTCGGGTCATCGACTCGGGTTCGGGAATTTCGCCGGAGATCGAGATGAAGCTCTTCCAGCCATTCTTCACCACCAAACCCGTGGGCGAAGGCACCGGCCTGGGGCTTTCGATCGTTAAGGGCATCCTCGATCAACACAAAGCGAAGATCTCGGTGAATCGGTCATTGAAGAACACTTGTTTCGAGGTAAGCTTCAAGAAGTTCCAAGAAACCGAAGAGGAGATCAAACGTGCAGCTTAAGATCGTCTATCTCGATGATGAACCAGATCTCCTCGAAATCTTTACCGACGAATACGCAAGCGACCAGTTTGCCATTCGCACCTACTCCAACGTCAACGAAGCCATCGCCGCAATCAAATCGGATCCGCCCGATCTCATCTTCCTTGACTACCAACTTCCGGGGACGACGGGCGATAAGATCGCCCTGTCTCTCGATCCCGGGATTCCAAAATATTTAATCACCGGAAACCTCAGCGTAAAGCTCGAGGCGAACTTCGCCAAAGTTCTTCAAAAGCCGATCGACTTCCAAGCCGTGCGAACGATCTTGGATCAAGCCTTAGGCAAGAAGAACTCCTGACACCAGCCTTCGTGAGCCGCGACCACGGCCGATTTCCCTGAATCATGATCATCACTTGAGCGACAAAAATTTTTTGTCGGTGTCGGTTTTCGGGGCTCACCTTGAAATGACTCGGTAAATTCCATCTCAGGTTGAGCCTGATCCCAAAATCCCCGAGCGCATCCGAATACTTAGGCGCCGACTTTGGATTCCCCGTCGATCGCTCTACGATGAAGGTCCTTCAACCAGGGAGCGGCTAAGATGCGGACCAAACTGATTTTGCTTATCGTTTCAATCCTCTCGCAAGGGTGCGCCGAAGGCACCCATTCACAACCAGACCCCATTTCGATGAACAAGGTCGCGATGGCGGCTAACGATGACATGACCTGCCTCCCCGGCCGATCGTCGCTCATCTCCCTCGATGGCAGCGCCATTTCCATGACCGGCAACGTTCGAACCGACGGCAGTGTGTTCTTAAGCGAGACGAGCGTTCTTTCGATGTCGGGCAACGTTCATATCGGTGGACAGCTCATCCTGGTGCCCGGCGCCCAATACACGGGTTCGGGTTCAGTTTCCATCGCGGAGAGCACCATCGCCGCAGAGACCGATGCGCGATTCACGATGCTCCTTCTTCGGAACTTCATGGGCAACATGGTGGCTCACCAAAGCGTAGGCTCGGTCCGATCCTCCAGCCGTTGGGTGAGCCGCGGCGGCGTGAATACGGTTGATGTCGCCGGCAACGTTGAACTCTCGGGCAAAAATAAAATCATTTTATCGGGTGCTGCCGAAGATAAATTTTTAGTGCGCATCTACGGCGACGTAAAGATGAGTGGCCAATCGGCGATCGAACTGGAAGGCGGGCTCCTCGCTAAAAACGTGGTCATCGAAATCCTCGGCGAGGGAAAGTCGTTTGATGTTTCAGGCCAAACATCCATTGCGGGAACTCTCATCTCTTTCGGGCGTCCCGTTCGCATGAGCGGATCGAGTTCAATGATGGGGGCCATCATCTCGGACCGTGAAGTCAGGTTGAGTGGAAATATCAGATTCAAAAATCCCGGCGAATACTGTGTGAATCTTCAATGACCCGTCGGTAAGTCGTGACATTTTCATCACCGGGTTGGCCGCCTCTTCCCTTCTCCGGTGGTTCGTTGATAAACCGGAATCATGACGATTCCGCGTCTGAAGCAAGTGGACAGTTCGATCTCACTCCTCAGCGAAGGCTACCTCTTCGTTAAAAATCGCTGCGACGAAGTTCAATCGGATATTTTCGAGACGCGAATTCTATTCGAAAAGGTCCTCTGCTTTTACGGCGAAGAGGCTGCGGCGGCTCTTTATAATCCCGACCTCTTCACGAGAAAACGCGCGATGCCGGCGCCAGGTCTCATGCTCTTGCAGGATTTCGGCTCGACACAGCTCCTCGATGATTCGTCCCACCAGCATCGAAAGTCGATGCTCCTCTCGCTCATGGGACGAGCCTCGATCGAAAAGATGGTCGATCTCATGACCGAGGAGTGGTTGAACTTCATGCACCGCTGGGAGAGCCGCGACCGAGTGATCCTCCACGGTGAATTCGAAGAAATTCTCTGCCGAGCGGCTTGCAAATGGGCCGGTGTTCCACTTTCAAACGATGAGGCAAAAGAGCGCACGCGCGAGTTGGCAGCAATGATTGACGGCGCAGGTTCCGTGGGTCCGCGGAATCTTCGCGGGCACTTCCTCCGCGGCCGCACCGAGCGCTGGGCGCGCGGGCTGATTCACGCCCTGCGAGCCGGAAAAAGAAAGTTTGATCCGAAGAGCCCCATCAGTGTCATCGCGACCCACCGAGGTCTTGATGGACAGGTTCTTCCGACGAGAGTGGCCGCGGTTGAACTAATTAACCTCCTCCGCCCCACCGTGGCCGTTGCACGGTACGCGACTTTCGCCGCCCATGCGCTTCACTTTCATCCCGAATGCCGAACTCGCATCCTAAACGAGCCTGGTTTTATCGAGAGGTTCGTACAAGAAGTCCGAAGGTTTTATCCTTTCTTTCCAGTCGTCGGCGGGCGAGCTCGCAAAGATTTTGAATGGAAGGGCCATTCGATTCGAAAAAATCAATGGGTTCTCCTCGATCTCTACGGAACCAACCACGACCCACGCGTCTGGCGTCATCCCGATCAGTTTGATCCCGATCGGTTCAAGACGTGGAATAAGAGCCCGAACAATTTTGTTCCTCAAGGCGGCGGGAACGTGCACACGGGACACCGGTGCGCGGGCGAGTGGCTAACGATTTCTCTCCTCAAACGCATGGCCTTCATGCTGTGCCGGTCGGTGAAGTACACGGTACCCGCGCAGGATCTTACGATTCACCTAAATCGTTTCCCCGCTATTCCAGAAAGCCGATTCATCATCGAGAACGTTCACGCCGAGCGTTTCACGGGACAACTCCGCCAAGAACAAACACTTCCTTAGAGGTTCATTGTGAAGCGACCTTACGTGATCTGCCATATGATGGGAACCGTCGACGGACGCATCCTCGCGAAGAACTGGGGGCTTAAGAACGCCGCCCGCTACTTCGAGGATCAAGCCGCGAAAATCAAAGCTGATGCTTGGCTCGTGGGACGCACAACGATGCAGGAGTTCTCCAGTCAAAAGCCCTACCGCAAGAGGCGTGGGCGTTTTGATATTCCAAAGACCGATTTCGTCGGCGAACATCGCGCAAAAAAATTCGCCGTGGCGATCGATCCCTCGGGGAAATGCCATTGGGATACGAACATGGTCTCAACCGAACACGTCATCGAAGTTCTCACCGAAACGGTTTCGGGCGAGTACCTCGATCACCTACGGTCAAAAAACGTGTCTTATATCTTCGGTGGAAAAACGGAGTTGGATCTCGAACTTGTGCTCCGAAAACTTCATGATCTCTTTGGCATCAAACGCGTTCGCATCGACGGCGGCGGGCACGTCAATGGCTCGTTCCTCAAAGCCGGACTCATCGACGAATTCAGCCTCGTTCTGACTCCGCTCGCCGACGGAACTTCGGGTTCCCCGTGCGTTTTCGAAGTCGGCGAAGAGCGTCCGGGTCGGAAGGCCACACGCTTCCAGCTGAAAAGCATTCGCCGGATCGAACGCGACTTTCTCTGGATTCGCTATAAGGTCGTCAAGCGGGGCTGATGCCCTCGATTTCGAGCAGTCGACGTTTGATCGCGAGCCCACCCGAGAATCCGCCGAGCGAACCGTCCGCCGCGATCACACGGTGGCAAGGTACAATCAGGCAGAGCGGATTTTTTCCGTTCGCCGTGCCGACCGCGCGCGATGCTCCGATCATTCCGAGACTCTTTGCCATTTGCGAGTAGGAACGTGTCTGCCCGTAAGGAATCTTCTTAAGTTCATTCCATACGCGCATTTGGAATTCCGTTCCCACGGGATCGAGTTCGAGGTCAAACTCGCGGCGATTCCCACCGAGATATTCCTGAATTTGGCGGGCCGCCTCTGTGAGGACTCGCGAGCGACCGAGAGCCACGGCTTGTTCTCTCCAGTAGACCCCGCGCAGACCCTGTTCCGAAGCGGTGAGGTAAAGGGGGCCGATTTTGGTCTGTACAACGTGTTGCCTCACGAACTGGTCCCTTTCATTGTTGTTGAGTTGGCGGCCGGCTGCCGGATACGCCGAGGTTTGCTTTAAACGAAGGTGAGCGAGCCCGTGCCGGCCCGTAACGCTAATACGCCGGCCACTTTCCGACCCTCGATCCAACAACAATGAAAGGGGCCAGTTTGAGTTCTTTTACTTTCTAACATAGGCCGGGGCAACGCTTCCGACTCGCGTGGGACGGCGTTAAACTAACCAGTCTGGTCGAGATTTCCGCTTCACGCTAGAGACAGGAGATACAATATGACTTCATCACTTGGTAAATGGCTCTTCATCAATCTCGCCGTCCTTGGTTTTGCCGTCGCGGGTGTGACTTGGCAGGCCGTCGCTCAACGGGCTTCGAGCCCCGGTACCGAAGCCGGCGTTCATTCTGACAACCCATCCGGCGACACCTCGGGAAGCAACAAACAAGCTCAAAAGAAGGGTAAGACCAATAAGGGTCCCGGGAATTCCGTTTACACTGATCAGCAAGTCGAGAAGCATTCAACGGCTGACGACAAGGCAAAGAAAACACAGGGCCAGTAAACCTGGACGCGGGAGTCTGCTTCGTGGCAGACTCCGCGCACCATGCTCCAAACCTACCGACATCTTTACGCACGCAAAGTAAAAATGTTCCGTCTGCTCTACGAGTTTACTTACAACTCGTGCGGGGCGTGCGTGCAATCGAACTGCGCCTGCAAAGATCGTATTTGTCAGCATGTCGAAGAGCGAGCCAGCGAGAAGGGCATTCGCCTTGAGCGTACGGATCATTTTTTGCGCTTCATCGGACCGAATGGTTGCGTGGTCCCGCCCCACCTGCGCGAGACTTGCACGATTTATCTCTGCGGTCCCGCCCAACAGAAGCCGGGCTTCGATTCGGTACGCTACACGAAGATCCGTCGCATATGCGATCGAATCGAGTGGCGCATCATGGAACTTGAAGAGGCTTACGGCAAGGGTTTGCACCTCGCCGCGCACTCCTAAGGCTTCATCAAACGTCTTTCAAAGAAATCAACGATCGATCGGCCCGAGTGGATTTGGTTCGCGCGGCCGTAAAGCCCGTGTTTCGCTCCGGGATACGAGAGCGATTCGTAAACAACGCCAGCCTCCTGAAGTTTTTTGAAGAGCAAAGTTGAGTTCGTAAAGAGCACGTTGTCGTCAGCCATTCCGTGAATGATGAGAACGTGATTCGACGAACTAAATGGTCGCTCGAGAACGTTTGCGCGCTTGTAGACGTCGGGCTCCTTACGCGGATCTCCTAAGTAGCGTTCGGTGTAGTGCGTGTCGTAGAGGGCAAAATCGGTGACGGGCGCGCCCGCGACGTTTGCCTTGAACACCTCTGGTGCTTGGGATGCGAGCATGAGCGAAAGGTAGCCGCCGTAGCTCCAGCCGTAAAATCCAACACGATCTTTTTCGATGAAACCCTTATTGATGAAGTACTTCGCTCCGGCAACTTGGTCTTCGACTTCAACCGTTCCGAAGGCGCGATAGAGAGCGTCCGCAAAGGCTTCGCCACGCCGACTCGATCCGCGGTTGTCGATGGAGGCAACGACAAAGCCGCGCTGGGCGAGAACTTGAGCGAGAAGCTCGTTGCGACCACCCCAAGCTTTTCTCACCACCTGCGCCGTGGGCCCGCCGTAGCCAATCATGATAAGGGGGTACTTTTTCTTCGGATCAAACGAGCGAGGTTTAATGAGTTTGTAGTAGAGATCATCTCCCGATGGTCCTTTGAATGAGCCGAATTCGGGTTCCGCCAGTGACTCGCGATACGGAAACAGCGGATGACCTTCTTTGACCTCATTATCCGTCAAGATGGAAACCTGCTCGCCGCTCGCTTTGTGGAGGAAAACACTGGCCGGCGTGTTCGGCTTCGAAGACCGTCGCACGAAGAACTTCGCGTCTTCGCTCATGGTGATGTCGTGCCACCCTTCTTCCGACGTGAGGGCCTCGGGCTCGCCTCCCGCGAGCGGAACCCGGTAGAAGTGAGATTCAAGCGGTGATTTTTTTGTCGCCGTGAAATAGACAAACCCCGTCTCCTCGTCGAGGCCCTTGACTTCGTCAACATCCCAATCGCCACTCGTTAGTTGGCGATTGAGTTTTCAGATCGTTTCTTGCAAGTAAATGTGCTTGTGGCCGGATTTATCGGAAACCCAGATAAACTGTGGCTGTTTTGTTAGCCAGCGCCAGCCCTCGTTGAGATTCACCCACTGCGGGTCGGTCTCGGTGAGGAGAGTTTTTGATTGCCCAGTTGTCGGATCGAAGCTGAGAACCTCGAGTTTCTTCTGATCGCGGGACTGAACTTGGTAAATGAGTTTCCGATCTGGCGTCCATTTCACATCCGCGAGATAGAAGTCGTCACTTTTGATCGGGACCCACTGAATTCTTCTCGATCCTTTTCTTAGATCCGCTACCCTGACAATCCCGAGGCGCACCTTTGCGTTAGCCGAACCCGCCTCGGGATAACGCTGACGAGTCACGGTCACGCCGGCGGCGTTAATGTCGTAGCGATCCACGACCTTGACGGGTGTTTCATCAACACGGGTGAGGGCGATCAGCGCTTCATCTTTCGACCACCAGTAACCGGTGTAGCGATGCATCTCTTCTTGCGCGATGAATTCCGCGGTTCCGAACGAAACAGCGCCCCTGCCTTCACTCGAAACGGGGATCTCGCGTCGACTCTTGAGATCAAAAAGATAAAGGTTCTGATCGCGAACGTACGAAACGAAGCCGTCCCTCGGTGAAAACTTGATATCGATCTCAACGCCCTTCGTGCGCGTCAGACGCTCAATCGATGGAGAACCTTGATGGAGATAAAGGTCTCCGCCTGAAGGAATGACGATCTGTGATCCTGAATTCGAGATGTGTCGCTCGGTGATGCCACCTTGACTGATGCGCATTCTCTCGCGACGGGCTTGTTCCTCCTCCGAGACCGGGCCCGAGGCGAGGGATTTAGCAGCGACGAGAAGACGGGGTTTTCCCGTCATCAAGTCGTATTCCCAGAGATCCAAGACATCGATATTCTCAGGACTCGCCTGTAGGAACGTCAGGCGCTTTCCATTCTGCGAGAATGAAAGCGAACGCGGTGAGGAGCCCTCGAGCTCCGGGCTCGAGTTGATTCTTTCGATCGTCAATGATTCCGCCGCCCATGAGGGACCGGCGAAGATAAAGCACGAGATAAAAACAAAAATGAAGCGCGCCATGATGAATCTCCAATTCCTTGAAGATTCTTGGCACGCTCAGGGTGACTTGTCTAGTTAGGGAGTAAAGCCAAGTGTGCGGCCCGGGCTTCCGCCGACGGCTGCGCACTCGCCAGAATTGATGGTGGCGAGCTGGATTCCCGCGTTACATGCGATGAGCGCCTTCGTTGCCGATGACGTCTGACCCGCTTCGATAAACCAAGTGTCTTCGACGGAACTTCCCGCGCAGTTATCGCTGACGAAGTGGATGCGTCCTGAAAAACAACGATGGATTTGCTTTCGAGATCCACCGCCTGACGTGAACACGTTAAACGCCAAACCTTGGTCGGCGTAGGTGGGCGATGCCTCTCCCCGATTTCGCGTATGGAGAAAATCACCAAGCGCGCCCGCGAGCGAACGGAATATCGGGATCGTGCCTCCACCGCCGCCGGGAGAACCGCCGCTTCCGATGACAATGTCGAGAACGATCGATGAACTCCGCGCATCCGTAATTTTGATTTTCGCAGTCTCGGCCGAGCCGGGTGCGGTGTAGTTGCTACCGACGAGATTTCCTCCGCCCGACTCTTTGACGAAAGAATAAGGTGGAGTTCCACCGCTGACGGAAATCGAGACCAACACGCCGGGCGCGGGAGAACTCGGCGAATAGGTCGCCTGAAGCAATCGATCAGCCACCGCGATCGTCGCACGCGCCGTCAGGGCGGCAGCGTCTTTAACGACGAGGGTACAGATCTTTGAAGTCGTCGGTGCGGTGAAGACGATTTGAGTCGACGTGTTCGTTACGCTTCCGCAACCTTCCGGCAGAACCTTGAACGAATATGGAACCTGGCCACCGGAGACCGAGAAGTTTTGCACATCACCCGTGTAGATCGTGGGTGACTCAGGACTGACCCGAAACGTCGACGACGGAATGTTCGTGCCCTGGCCAGGTCCCGGCGGCTGCGCCGAGCTGATATCCGGAGGGGAACAGTTTTGAAAAATGGCTGTACTAGCGATCAGCAAAAGGAAAATGGACGCCGTCGCGAATATGGATTTTTTCATCATAAGCTTCATAATGAATCGGCTTCGCAGTTTGATTCTTCAATCCCGCAGTTTCATTTTGCAGCATGTTTGGTGAAAATGTCCCATATTCTCGATTTGATCCGTTTCAAAAAGAGACGGGACTCGAGCCTTGCGACCCGAGCCCCATCCTTTTTATTCTAGAGAGCATTCGACGTCTGCGTCTTTGAGGGAGTGAACCTTAGTGCCGTCGAAGTGTTCAATCTTCAATTTTCCTGAGAAGGTGCATTGGTCGGGCGAGGTCGTGCGCAGTTCGACTCTCGTCCACTTGTAGGAATCGCCTTCCTCTTCTTTGTAAAGGATGGCTCGAAATTCATCACCCTCGTTCCAGTACTGCAGGATATGAGAACGATCGAAGGAGACGGCGGCGGGACCTTTCAATTGCGCTTCGGCGCTCACGATCGCGTTAGCGAAGCTCCGCGAGGTGACTCCGTTGATGGTCAACTCGTAACCATGTTTTTTGAAATCGCACCAGAATCCGCCGGTGGCGTGGGCTTGAGAGCCGAAGAGAACGAGAGCTAAAGTCATGAGTCCTGTTTTCATTCTCATCTCCATCAGTTGAATACGTTTTTAGCCGTGACGACCATGTGTTGATAGTCGGGACCTTCAAATCCGAAGGACTCGAAACGCACGACGACGACAATTGCATCACCATTCATGATGATTTGCCGAGGTTGGTAGTTCAAAGCACACGCACGCGACTCGGGAAGGGACTGATCTTTTTGCAGGAGCTTTAGTTTGGCTGACTTTTCCAGATTGGCCAGCCGAACCGTGAGAAGACTCGCTCCATTGCCCAGGCATGCTTTCGGGTTCTTTGGCGACTCGGAAACATGAAGTCGGTATTTCGGCCAGACGCCGCTCGCTCCACCGTCGACACCGTAGGCAGTGCTGAAGAGCGGCTTTAAGTTTGGCTGATCAAGATCCGTCGGCAAACGAACCCAGAGCGTTGTCCCGTTTTGTTTTCCGTCGATTCCATATTTGGAGAGATGGACGTTCCCGAGGGCTTGGCGAACCGCCTCATCGAGCGGACCGTTTTCCTCCTCGATGACGGTGAAGTCGTACTCGACGGCAAGATTCTTTTCGACGTCCACAACCATGGCGCGCGCGGCGGGATATCCGGAGCCACCTTGAATCACCGATTCGACGAAAGCGTAGTAGCGGCCGTCTTTCGAGAAACCTAAGCTTTTGAAATCGAACGCGTCAGCAGCTTGAACATTCTGAACTGCAAACAAAATCCCTACGATGGCGAAAAATGTTTTCATCATCCCTCTCCTTCGCTCGCTTCGACGTGTTTGATCAAATTCGTCGAGCAGCCCCCGATCATCCGGCCGTGTTTGGCCTCAAGCGGATAAGTACGGTTACTCATGCCGTCGCTCCCCGCCATGTTCATCGTAAGATCCAAGATCACCGATTTGTCGCCGTCGAGGATCTGGAATTTAGGAAGAAAAGGATCAGCCTTCAGAACTTTCACCGCGATGTTTTGGCCAATCACCTTCGTGACCGTCTTTGTCCCATCGCTTTCCCAATCGGGCTCGATCATCGTGACTTCGCGTTTTTTGAGATCCACCTCGATCGAGTAGAAAGGCTCGGTGAAGGAACATTCAATTTGTGTGGTCTGGGCGTTTGCGGCTTGAGCCGCGAAAACGAGACCCGCCGTCAGAGTTAAAAGCTTCATTTTCATCTCCTTTCAGGAGGAAATTAAGTAGTTGGTGAAAACGAATATATCCGCGTTTTTACTGGAAAATAGGTAAACGTACTGAATCTTGGTTGAGGTTTTTAAGTAATCAGTTAAATTCGGGGGATGAGTGGTCTAGCAGAGATTTATGCGCACGAAAACTACCGAACTTATGTGAGTACGGTGCTCGACTCTGATCATTACGGGCGCGGGACGCGCCTGAAGCTCGCGAAATTCTTGGATTGCCAGCCGAGTTTTATCTCGCAAGTTCTGAGCGGAAGGAACGAGCTGAGTCTTGAACACGCTCACAAGATGAACCTCTTCTTCAATCATTCAAATGAAGAATCGCAGTATTTCATCAACATGGTCTTACTCGCCAAGGCGGGCACATTCGAACTGCAGAAGTTTCTGCGTGAACAACTCAGAAACTTGCGCGAAAGCCAGATGCAGATTCACAAGGTCATCGAAAGCCGAGAATTGCACCGCGATGATCTTCTCTACTACTACAGCAATTGGCTCTGCATTTCTGCTCACATGCTCGTCACCATTCCGCATTTTCGCGATCCCGCAGCACTTAAGGAGAAACTCGGGGCAAACGAAACCGAGTTCGCCGAGACCGTAAACTTTCTAACGCGCACGGGGCTCATCAAGGCCCGCGACGGTCGGTTTGAAGTCGGTGAAGCGCACGTCCATTTAAAGAAGACTTCGCCTTACGCTCAATCAGCGAGCGTCATGACCCGTTTGAAAGTTTTGGATCGACTCAAGCTCTCCGATCCCAGAGCCATGAATTTCACCGCGAATTTTACGATATCCAAAAAAGCTTACGACGCCTTAAGAAAGACGATTCTTGACTTCGTGGTGCAGCTCGATGAGCACATTAAGTCGGAACAGCCCGAGGAGTTCTGCACGCTCGTTCTCGATCTGATCGAGCATTGATTGAGAATCAAAAGGAGGCCCGTGAAAAACTGGATCGTCGTTACTCTCGCCTGGGCGTCGCTTGCGTTTGGATCAGACTCCAAGTTCGATGAACGCGAGTTGATACCGACGGAAGTTGTCATTACGGAGCAAGCAAACGCGAGGTTGCTCGCGGCCCAACAACAACCCTCAAACGGCGGCGGCAGTTCAACGATCGGAACTGATTCCTACGACGTGCGGACTCACACCTCCTGGTTCTACGGCTCAAAGCCGATCGTCACCTGCTTCAATCACGTTGAGAGTTTTGGCCCCTCTGCAAAACAGGCGTCAGCCGCGATTGAGGCATCCATCAAACGTTGGCAAACCTATTTCAAAGAAAAGAAGATCGCGAAAGGATCGCCAGAACTTTCTCCGAATGCGAACTTCAAGCTGAAAGGCCGCTGCCAGGGAGACGAGGATCTCGTCATTTTCCTCGGGACGGGTCCGATTTTCGCGGGACTCCAAGATCTTAAGGCCGTGCAGCGTTTGAATTTCCCGATCGCCTACGCAAACAAAACCTATATGAGCCGCGATCTTAAATGGTCGAAGGGCTATATCCGCTTGGTGGCGAGTGGGTACTACGGCGGCGGGACATCCGAGACTCTCTTTCCGGACTGGCGGAAGCCCGGCTCCCTCGAATCCGTGCTGACTCACGAACTGGGCCACGTGCTCGGATTTCTCCATACGCGTGATACGATCATGCGTGCGGAACTCGTCGAACAAGTTTTTTCAAAGGAACCCCGCCGCATCGAAATTGATGGCGCAAAACAATTGGTGAGTTGCAACGAATGTTCAACGACCTACCGAATCGCCGGAAGCCCGAACGACTCAGCACTTTTTGAAAAGCTCGGGCTCAAGTCGACCACAAAGTTGCTCTTGGAAAAGACGGGGGACGGATTCTACTTCACCGACGGAAAGACAAAGGTTCGCCTCGTAGAAACTTCGCGTACGGTCGTCGATTCGTCAAAAACACTCGTGACAAATTTCACGGAGTCGCTCAACGATTCAAGCCAAACTTTTAATGTTTACTCGTACGTCGCCCTGGGCGAGAGCAAGACACCGTTGGTTTTGGAATACAACTCGGGCTCCGCGGGCGGCGCGATCATTCTTCGCTCGGTCGAGAAAGGTGAGATCCGTGAAATCGGTCGCTTTGAAGCTCTTTAATATCATCGGTCTTCTGGCCGCTCCCCATTTTGCGCTCGCGAACGTGAGTCTTCTCCAAGAAACTCGTGAGATTGAATGCGCGGTTGACGCCAAAAATTTTGACCGCGTCGTGATCGATCCTAAAGACACGAAGATCACTCTCTCAAACGGTAAAGATGTCGTTCGCGAATACGAACGGGTCAAATTTCTCGACAGCGCGATCCTGGCGAAAGCTTCAAACGGAAGCTTCGTCTTGTTTCAGGTTCTTCTCAGCGGCGACAACTGGTTGACCGAAGGTGATCTGATCCCGTTTGTCGAAAAAAATTGCGACGATACCGGCGCATCGAAAACGTGCAAGAACGACGTGATCAAGAAACTTTTTTGGTCGCCTGAGAAACTTTCGCTCGCGACAGCGAAGTGGAATTTAAACGGGGCGGTCGAGACCTACGGCTTTCTCGCGAATCATGCGACCTTTTTCCGCGCACGCGACAAAAAGGGAATGGGCGTCACGCTGATTGATTCGGGCTCAAACGTCGAACTAGTCGTAGGGTCAACGCTCCAGGCAAAGTGCAAGTACAACTAAGAGTTTACAAACCTCCGCACGCAGCTTATCCCTGGGGCTCTTGGAGGTTTCAATGGTTAAAGAATTCATTCTCGCCTCACGTCCTTCCGGAGTTCCCGATCCTAAAACTTTTCAGATGAACGAAAAGGAACTGCCGTCGCTCAGAGACGGAGAGGTTCGCGTACAGGGACTCTACTACTCGGTTGATCCCTACATGCGTGGTCGCATGAACGAGGGTCGAAGCTACGTGCCTCCTTACGAACTCGGCCGCCCCATCGAAGGCGGCGTCGTCGCCAAGGTCGTGAGCTCAAAGAGCGACATCCTCAAGGTCGGCGATCTCGTCACCGGCATCATGCCTTGGGCGACAGAAACAAACATCGCTGCACGTTCGTTACAAAAAATCGACAGCCGTCATGCCGAGCATGCGAGTCTTTACTTGGGCCTCCTGGGAATGCCTGGTCTCACCGCTTACTTCGGACTTCTCGAAATCGGAAAACCCAAAGCCGGTGAAACCGTCGTCGTTTCCGGCGCCGCAGGAGCTGTCGGAACGGCCGTAGGACAAATCGCGAAGATCAAAGATTGTCACGTTGTGGGAATCGCGGGTTCAGAAGAAAAGACGAATCTCTTGAAGAAGGAATTCCGCTTCGATCAAGCCGTGAACTACAAAACAAATCTTGAAGAAGGCCTGGCAATAGCATGTCCGCGGGGAGTTGATGTTTACTTCGATAACGTGGGTGGCGAGGTTTCAGATGCGACTCTCCAACTCATGAACGATCATGGCCGCATTTCCGTCTGCGGTCAGATCGCGCTCTACAATGCGAAGTCAGCCCCCATGGGTCCGCGGCCTCAACCCCTGCTGTTGACGAGAAAGCTGCTCATGCAGGGATTCATCGTCTATGACTTTCAAGCGAAGTATGCCGAAGGGACGGCCGCTCTCACCAAGTGGTACGAGCAAGGCTTGCTGAAGCCGATGGAAACCGTCGTCGATGGTTTCGATCAACTTCCCACGGCCCTCATCGGTCTTTTCAAGGGTGAGAACACCGGAAAGATGATCGTCAGAATCCAATGAGCGCGGAGAAGTAATAAGTCTCCGTGCGGAACTGGAGACGTTGGCTCGCCAGCGTCTCCACCGTCTTGGATGTGTAATCCGATAGACGAGCCGCGAGCTGAATTCCGAAGCGATCTGTGAATTCAACTTCCAATCCCGCCTCGCCGTAGTAGCCCGAAGCCATCACGGTGTCTTTCGTTTTGTATCCCGTCCCCTGAGATGTCAGGTTGGGTGTCGAGTTGAACGTGAGCTCATGGTATCCACCGAGGCCGCCACCACCGATATAGGGCCGAAACCAATAGTTATCGATGAGTTTCAACTTCACCCCGAGACCGAGATCAAACATTGCCGCTTTAAACGGAAGATTGTCTTCGCGGAACGTGGTTGCGCCTTTTTTATAGTTGTAAGTCGCTTCACCATTGGCAGACATGTGCGAAATCGTGAGTACGAGATGCAGGTTCGCGAAATTGAACGGTCTCTCAATGGAGGCGGCCGCGTAGATTCCGCGGTCCATCTTAAATTGGCCAACGGGAGTCACGGTGAGAAAATCGACGAAGCCAACGCCTGCCGATCCGGTCATCCCCTTCCCACTGAGGGGAATTTTAGGGCCTTTTGATTGTGCAAACGAGACCGAGGCCGCGAAGAAAAAGATCGCGGCAATCATGCCAGCCATGGTCTTCATTAGGCGCTCCTTCGCATCTACTCCCGCCCTTCGGCTTTTTTGGGGCGCGCGATTAGACCAGGTGACTCAAACTGGATCTTTTCCCAGCCAATCGATGAGCTCAGAGTCGAAGTTTTCGCCCTCTTCGAGTTGGGGTGTGTGGGCGCTGCGATCGAAAATTCGTACCGTCAGGGATCTGAAACTCGACCTCCATCTGTCCCACGACGCCGCAGGCGCGACGAGGTAATCAAAGCGACCCATGATCAAGAGAACGGGAGCTTGAAGTTCGTTGAGTCCGAGCCCCACGTCGAGATCGCGAAACACCTCACCCCAGAGATAGTCCATGCCGGTCATGTTGACCTCGACTCCCGCCCAAAGCGGGGCCGCATCGAAGTTGTGATCAAACCAGCTCTTTGCGCCGAGCCGGATGCAAAAGGTAATGAAGCGAGACTCGGGTCGAGCCGCGATCTCCTCGTTGAGTTTTTCGAGATCTTGCGCGAGTTTCGCTTTACGCTCCGGGCACACGGCTTCCTGCCAGTGGCGTTCCCCGAGTTGGGCATCGGCAGCATTATGACTGGCACCGGTCGCGATGATGACCACGCGAGAAACACTTTCGGGAAAGCGCTTCGCGTACTCGAGCGCCATGTACCCGTGGCCCGAATGACCCATGATGATGACCCGCCCGAGCTGGAGCTTTTTTCGTACGAGTTCAATATCCTCGAGGATTTTTTCGAATCGAAAATCTTCGCGGGTCGGCACCCGCGAGCAACGCGCGAATCCGCGGTGATCGACGAAAACGAATTTGAAGGACCTTCTGAGCGACGCAGAGAACGTACGTGGATAGTAGACGGCGCTTCCGACGACGAGGACCACGGGACCTTTGCCCTCGATCGAGTAGCGCAGTTCGAAATCGTCAGAATGAATGATGCCCTTTGACATGCCCCTCTTCCCATTCGAAGCTGACGAGCGGAGGGTTCATCAAATGAATTATC
>SXSP01000132.1 GCA_005792225.1 Bdellovibrionales bacterium
GATGAAGGTGGCGAATACAATCACGATGTTTTCGAATGTCTGCACTCAAAAGCGCGCACGAAGGGCATCAGCATTCTCGTCTTTGAGGGCGCAAGCCTTCGCGAAGCTTTCGAAGGCGTCAAGAAATCTTGCACGGAGAGATCAAGCCATGCGGCTCTTTAAATTCTCTCTCCTCGCTCTCTTGATTTTCTCGCAGTCATTCGCATTCGCGCACACCCGTTTTCGCGCCGACGGGCCAACTCCGCCGCGCAATAACAATGCTGGCCTCAAAACCGGTCCTTGCGGGGGTGTCCCTCGCACCGCGAATCCCGCGACCCTCGTCGCCGGTGAAACGATCACCGTGACTTGGGAAGAAACGATCCAGCACCCCGGCCACTTCGAGTTTTATTTCTCGCGCGCGAACGACGCGAACTTCGAACTCCTGAAGATGGTCCCCGACCATCAAGACGATGCGAACACCGTTCCGCACCAATACTCAACAACCCTCGTGGTTCCAAGTGTTCCGTGTGAGGCGTGCACGCTACAACTCATTCAAGTCATGACTGAGAATCCTTCAAGCCCGCGCCCCTACTTTTCTTGCGCGGATATCAAGATTCTTCCTTCACCGGCAACTCCGGTTCCGACACCGACGGCGACACCCTCTCCGAGCCCGACGCCGAGCCCGGGACCTGGAGCGACGGCAACGCCGACCCCGTCGCCGACGGCGTCACCGACCCCGGCTCTCTCGACGCCGGTCGACCCGTGCCACCAAACTTAGTTTCCTTTAAATGGAATTCTACATTCGTTGAAATCGAAATCCTTCTCGCAGCCGATCGTCTCGCGAATCGGCGTCGAGAAGAGTTCTTTTCGGCGCTGATCGCCGGCCGTATGCTCTTCGAAAACGTATTCGTTCTCGATTTCGCTCTCTTCGGGGAAGTGACTCGCTAGCGAGGGCTTCACGCACTGCCATGAACTAGACGCGAGGAAAACATTCTGGCGATCCCACTTCTCGGGAATTTGTTTAAGTAGCTCCGCGAGCGCGTAACTTCCGACGACATCCGCGAAACGCTCGTAAGGTGGTGACGAGAATCCTTCTCTCTCGAGCCGATCGCGCGGGGAGAACTCCCCTTCCGTCTGCAGAACTCTCTCCATCAACTGCGTCGTCATCTCTTTTGATTTTTCGATCGCTTCCCGCATCCTCTCGGTCCCCGTCGCTCCCGAGCAGCGATACTCGGCGGTGAAATAGAGGAGCGTCGTCAATTCATCATCAATGGGCTCTTCACCCCGACTCCAGAGCGAGTAGCTGCAAGGATTCAGGTAATTTGGATTTCTTTGCTTTTTCCCATTGGCCATCGGAATCTCGGGTTTCATGATCCTCAGAAATCGATCCCCCGAGGCGAGCTCCGAGATGCGGTCCGCGACGATCGTTTTCGTAAAGCGCTTGGATTCGGAGATTGTCAGCTCCTTCGTCGTCGGGCGCCTCTGCAGGCAGCGCTGAAACTGACGGAGTTCCGGCTCGTAACCATCGAGTGATTCGAGTGACTCCTCAAATTGTTCCTTGTACTGCTGCCAAGCGGGACACGAGAACGTCTTAGGCTCGCAAACCTGCGCCCTCAACGCCGCGAGTTTCTGACCAACTTCCGAGCGACTCTGAAAGAGGTAGCGTGTGCGGTCGCCACCGAGAGCGTGCGCCATTTCGTGGGCGAGCGTTTGCAGGATGTCTTCACTGTTAAAGTCGCCCGCGCAAACCGTGATCACGTTCAGGTAGGTGTAGTAGTACGCGTTCGCCGTCGTTCTCGAGCACTCATCATTGGCGATCGCCGGAAACGAGCCCGGGAGAGCCAATTGAATTTCGGTGATCCGCTTCATCCAATCGCTTGCGATTTCCGCGGGGATGTCGAGCTGCGGGATCAACTTCAAAAAGCTCGCTTTTAAGCGACGGAACCCGACTTCCACCTTCTGCCAGTTCTTATCGTTTCGCCAAACCGCTTGCGCGATATCCGACATGAGATTCCGCCTCGCGCGTTTGCGCTCGAGCTCGAACTCGATCGGCACGATCTTATCGGGAATCCGGTGGAAGCCCGGAAACTTCTGCACCATCCTCAACATCACGGTTTCGTTGAGCGCCATCGACCAAATGAATCCGAGTTCGTAGTCCGCGCTCTCCGAGGCCAGCCGTTGCGCCACCGACATTCGCGCCCTCGGTCGCCGATCGAGGAACTGCCGGAGCTTCTCGAAGTAAGCGTGGCGCTCGAGCACCCGGCGAAAATCCGCCGGCAGCGCTTGTTGATTGCGAAGCTTCGCCTCCGAGTAATGGAAGAACACCTGCGAGAATTCGTTGTGCGTATCGCCCTGAAGAATCTTGATCGAGCTCTTCGCGCCCTTCACCTCAAGATTTCCCTGCGCCTCGGGCGAATAGAGGTAAGTGCAATAAGCATCGAGGAGGTATTTACATTGAGGTGGCCGCGCATCCGTGTAGAGGCGCTCACTCGAAAACATGCGAACCGGCGAAATCTCGCCCGGAACGGGAGTCGCCGTCTCGACCTTCGTCGAGACGAAAGAAGTACAACCCATGGCTACGCCGAGAATCGCCGATAAGATGCCAATCTGAGTGAGAGGTGCGAAGACTCTCCGTGAGCCCTTCTGAGATTTGGAAGGCGTCATCCCCCCATTCTACGGCCCTTCCGATGACGCGTGAAGACCAGGAAGCAGGCGGCGGGAGGCCAGGAGGTAGGCCGTACCGCATGCGGTACGGCCTACCTTCTGCTTGCCACGCCGCGCTTAGTGCTGGGCGCGTTCGGCGGGGGTCGACCAACGGACGCACTCGCGCATGCGCTGGAACCAAGTCGTGGTGACGCCAGTCTCGTCGCGTTCCCAGATCACCAGGGCGCGCGTGCCGAGATCGTCGTCGAAGTAGTGCTCACCCCAGACCGTGAGCTCGCGGCCGCTGTTTTCATTGAAGATGTCGACCATGCTGCTGAAGAGTTCGAGGGCTTCATCCGGATCGCCCTTGTAGCAGGCGGCGTTCATGGGATCTTCGTCCGCCTCGACGTAAACCAATTCTGCTGATGCGGGATTCTGCCACGTCGATACGACCTTGGTGTCGTAATCGTTGCTACCGCGGTAATTCACGAAGATCTGGATCTCGGCCTTGGCATCCGCCGGAGTTGCGAAACCTGTAACCGCAAAAAGGCCCGAGAGAGCGATGAACGAAGCTAAGATTTTTTTCATGAGTTCCTCCTGATGGAGGAGTCTATGAGCAGCCGAATCCCGGGGGCAAATGGAACTCGTTTAAGTCTCGGTCACAACGGTGACATTAGGTCTCGCTATCTGCGAAAAGTGTTTCGCGTTTCGACTCGAGTTCAAGGAGCGCTTTTTTCACGCGTTCTTCGGCTTCTTCAATCCGGCCTTCATGGAGTTGACGAACGCGGGCGAGTGTCTCCTGGGATTTTCTTTTCTTGTTCCCGCGGTGCACCTTCGGCATGCCGGTATCGGAAAACTGACGACCACGTTCGATGCGGGACCACTGCTTCGCCCGCGCTTCCCGATCGCGCTCGCGAAAGCGTTCCAGCTCTCGTTCGGCGGCGAGGAGATTTTCATCAGCCCTCTGGATTTCAACCCGTCTCGCCTCTCGGTAACCAGCGTATCCACCGCCGAAGGAGCGGAGGCCGAGGTCACCGAACTCCCAGATCCATTCCATTTTTCCGAGAGCCGCCGCGTCCTGAGTGACAACGATGAGACACCGGGAACACGCATTTGCCTTCTGCCACTCGAGCGCGAAGTTAAGAAGATTTTCTGTCGGCTCTTCAAGAACGACGAGATCGGGTGCCTCGGCGTAGATTCGAGCCATACGCAGATGTTCTAATTCCGCCGGCGAGATCTCGGTCATCGAATCCGAGAGAGAATAAAGGTGCGCGCCTACCGCTCGCATGGCCTCGTGTAAACGTCCCTCGAAGTTCCAATCTTCCTCGAGGGCGTCGAAATACAAAGTTTCGGTCGAGCCCCGCTGAATAGCGCGGAGGGCATCGACTTTCCCGCGCACGCCGAGTTCGTCCGCGACCTCTTCACCGATTGGTGCAGAGGGAAGAAACAAGCACCGCTCCACCGTACGTTTCACGGCGCCGCTCGAAGGTGCGAGCACACCGGCGAGGATTTGCGCGAGGCGGGAGCTCGCCTTTGACTCGATCAAACCATGAGTGCCGAACCGAAATTCAAACTCAAGCGCATCGAAGCGCGAGATGCCGTCGGCAAAGAGATACCCGATGTTGTGTCCCACGATGGCGGTTTGGCGATTCATGATCCTCCGCGCGACCAAGCGCAAAAGTGATTGTACATCTCAAGAAGCCTGAACACACTCTGTGAACTATGTACGAATGGTTTTTCCTCATTCTCACAATCTCCACGAGCCAAGCACAACAACAAGTGACGGTCGATGCGAAACAGCAGATGTCACTTCTTCTCAAAACCTCCGATACGGATCGCGATCGGAAGATCACCGTTCTCGATCGCAACACGATTTTCTGGCTCGAAGACAACGAGAAGAAAAAACGCGAGGTTTCGGGCGCCTACCATCTCTCAAATCTACTTCAAGAACTCAAACTCGCGAGTGATGCAGGAAAAAACCAAATTCTCGCGGAAAGGATCTTCGAAAATCCCGTAACACGGATTTCACGATCCATTCGGGAACTCTACTGGGACGGACTCACCCGCAGAGTCGACGCCGAGAATTTGGCGCAGGCCCTCCCCGATTCGAAGCTCCCGAAGTCAGAATGGCGCTACGTCTACGTACCGGCCGCCGACACGATGGCCGTTGACTACTTTACGAAAGCGGCGAGCGCTACGCCTTCCCTCAAAATCAAAGTCGTCCCGCTCGAGAAAGGGAAGGAGATCTCGTCCAATCATGGATTGCTCACGCTCGCGCTCGAGAAGGACAAGGAAGGGCGCATTCGAGGGGTTCCGTTTGTCGTCCCCGGCGGGCGATTCAATGAAATGTACGGGTGGGACAGCTACTTCGAAGCGCTCGGTCTCATCGTGGATGAGCGCCGCGATCTCGCGCGCGCGATGGTGAACAACTTCGTCTACCAAATCGAAAATTACGGAAAGATCCTGAACGCCAATCGCAGCTACTACCTCAATCGGTCGCAACCCCCGTTTCTCACATCGATGATTTCGGCCGTCTACGCCTCGGGTGGCGAATCAAAACCGTGGCTTGAAAAATCACTGCGCGCCGCCATGAAGGAATACTTCGAAGTTTGGATGAACCCCGATCGCCTTACCGAGACCGGGCTCAGTCGTTACTTTGGAAGCGGAAAGAGCATTCCCCCGGAGGTTGAAAAAGGCCATTTCGATTACATCCTGAAACCTGCAGCGCGAAAGCATAAAGTGAGCGTCGCTGAACTCACTCGCCGCTACAATGCGGGCCTCCTGGAAGATCCGGAACTTGACGAGTTCTTCTCGCAAGACCGAGCCGTTCGTGAATCCGGTCACGACACAACTTACCGCTGGCGAGTGGATGGTAAAGATCGCGCGGCTGATTTCGTCACGGTCGATCTCAATTCGCTTCTCTACAAATTCGAAGTGGACTTCGCTCGTTTCATACAAAGAGAATTTAACGACCAGTTTAGCTACGAAGGGCGAAAGATGACGAGCGCCGAGTGGCGTGAGCGAGCGGAAAAGCGCAAAGCCGCCATGCTTAAATTTCTCTGGGATCCCGAGCGCCAGATCTTCTTCGATTACAATTTCAAACGCGGGCAAAGATCAAAATATGTTTCGGCCACGGCGTTTTATCCCCTTTGGGCGGGCGAGATCCTCGACAAAATCGCGGGCCAAGCCTCTATCGCAGCACTTCTGAAGGAACTCGAAGAGCCCGGAGGTATCGCTTCGACCGCGCGAACGTCGCTTGAACAAGTCGGCCGGGGCCAACATCTCAGACAGTGGGATCATCCGAACGGATGGGCGCCTCACCAAATGATCGCGTGGGAGGCGATAAAAAATTATGGTCAAGTACAAACGGCGGATCGCTTGATCTACAAATGGATCTACACGATCACCAGGAACGCCGCCAACTTCAACGGAACCGTCCCCGAGAAGACCGACGTCGTCTTACGCTCTCACCGAGTTTTCGCGGAGTACGGAAACGTCGGCACCGAATTCTCATACATCACAAAAGAAGGATTTGGCTGGATGAACGCATCCTACCAAGTTGGACTCAAGCTCCTCACTCCCAAGTGGCGAAAGGATCTTGAGGATCTGAGGCCTCCGGAGTGGATCGAGTTTAAATAGCTACCGTGGAATCACCCTCGCACCGTCGCTCAGCGGCTGCGCACTTTGCTCAACGACTCGCTCTCCTGCACGGAGGCCGCTCAAGATCTCGACTCGACCGTCGGCTCTGCGACCAATCCGAACCCGACGCGGGCTCACGGTCACCGCTCCACTCGCGTCGCGAGTCGGAACAAACACGACACCTTCATCCGGCGAATCCGCTCTCGTCGTGCCCGAGACCGTGCCGCGATCGTCCTGATCAGCCGCGGACTGCATAAGGGAGAGGGCACGTTCCGAAACGATGACGTGACTCTCACTAGGCTCGGCGAGTTCCACCTCCGCCATGAGATTGGTCGTCATTCGCTCGACTTGGTTTTGCACCGTCACGATCACCGGCACTTGGCGGGAGGATGGTTCCATCTGTGTCGAGATGAAACTCACCCGACCCACCAACGACATCCGGGGTAGATCCTCAACCCGCACTCTCACCTGTTCACCCAGGCGAACGCGAGGCAGATCTTCTTCCGAAACGAGAGTTGCGATCTCGATCGAGGTGAGGTCCCCCAC
>SXSP01000133.1 GCA_005792225.1 Bdellovibrionales bacterium
CAAACGGACTTCGCGGACGAAGTCCTACTCTCGCTCTATCAGCATCGTGTTCTCGAGAAGGTCTGAGACCGCACTTTAGAGCGCGGCCTTCATCTGCTCGAGGGATTGACGAGAACTCTTCATGTTTGACCAATCGGCATCCGCTCGACCGAGATAGCGGTCGATCAGCGCACGTGCCTCGTCCTTGCGATTGGCACCGATGTAGGCCTTGGCGAGAGATTCCGCTACCCAGTATTCATTGCGACCATATGAATTCTTGATCGCGGCCTCACCGACCTTGATGGCTTCGGAGTAATTCTTAAGGCCCAGGAGGGCGCGAAGTTGACGGCGCTGAAGCTCGGGATTTCCTGGCTCGCGCTTCAGGAGCTCACGTGTGAGAGCATCCGCTTCGGCGAAACGCTCGGCTTCGAAGAGCGTGATGAGGTAACGCATCGAAGGTCCCGTCTTCGATGCGGGGATTTTGAGATCCCGGCCGATATCCGCGGCCTTCTGCCAAGCTTGAAGTTCCTCGTCTTTAGGGGGCTGACTCGACTCCACGAGCACGGCCCGGTTGGTCGCGATGAGAAGTGGCTCATAGCCGGTGAACTCACCGACGAGGTCACCTTTGACCGCCTCGGGAATTTTCGTGTGATCTTTTAAGAGTACATCCGCAACCGCGACGCCTTCGCGGGAGACCTTCGCGATTTCCGCTTTGTCATCGAGCCGCGCGACCAGGTCCTGTCTCCAGGCAATGGACCGAGTGCTTGAAGGTTCCGCCTGAATCGCTTCACGAAGAACTTTGACGTAATCATCTTTTGTTTTTGGATCATCACTGAATTTTGCCGCAGCCGCCTTCACTCGTGCGTTCAGAAGTTCCACCGGCGTAGGTTGAACTTGCGAGAGAAGCTCAACGCTCTCCTGATAGCGACCTGCCCCGAGAAGCCGAACCCCCAAGAGGCGCATAATCGTTGGATCTTTTCCCTTCACCTTCTCGGTGAGCTCACGGAGCGACGCGGGATTCTCTTGAACCGATTTAAAAAACTGCTCGAGTGTCGGAAGCGGTTGATAATCATAGAGGCGGTCGACTTCTTCTTGATCCGCATTGATCACGAGCAGAGTCGGAATGCCCTTCACCTTGTATTTCTCGGAGAGCACGTTGTTTTCAAATCGGTCGACATCGATCTTCAGTTTCACGATCCCTCGGGTCATCTTCTTAAATGCGGGTTGATCGAAGATCTCACCCTCGAGGCGGATGCATCCTGGGCACCAGCGCGCGGAGAAGTCGATGAGGACCGGCTGCTTTTGTTTACGAGCGAGTTCCAGCGCACGGTTCAAATCATCTTCGATAAAGCCGTGCTTGTTGACCTTGCCTTTCGACCGGGATGACGAAATCTTCTCAGCCTTCTTATTTGCTGACGTCGCTCCCTTCAGTTCGATCATGCGAGGTTCGCAGAACGTAACGGCATCATCGCAGACGTACAGGGCAGCACGTCCCGCCGACCATTTCGGGGGCAATCCCGTGAATTCGACTTTTCTGCTTTCGAGTCGAGTGGGCTTCAACGTTTTGCCGTCGAGCACGAGCGAATTGGGAGCCTTTTCGTTAAAATGAAATCCTTCAGTCAACGTACCCGTGAACGTCGGGCCGTTCAGATTCGTTTTCAGCGCGTTTTCTGTGCGAAATTGACCCGCAGCGAACGCCGAGGCATGTGAAGCGACCGCGAACAACACTAGACCTACTTGAAGTTTCATGGCTCTTCCTCCAGAGAATTGGCGGCATCCTACACAGGTCCCGCTGTCGAGTCTAGACGGGCACGCCCGGTGAGTGTCTGGATATCAAAAAACGCGCGTGAAATCAGAATCGGCTTCAGGCAAAATTAATGTGATCGACATGTGTAAGGACACGGCATGAATCCTCGACCGATGAAAATTCTGGTAGTTGATGACTTCGAACTCGGGCGGGAGCGGATCCGCATCGCGCTCCGCGAGATGGGTTTTGATGACGAATGGATCGAGGATGCCGAAGATGGCACAGACGCCCTCTCGTCACTTCGAGCGGCGGCCACGGCGCTCGCACCCTTCGAACTCATCTTCAGCGATTGGAACATGCCGCAAATGTCGGGGCTTGAGCTCCTAAAACAATGCCGTGCCGACGCTCAACTGAAGAATGTTCTCTTCGTCATGGTGACTTCGGAAGCCGAGCAACCAAACGTCATCGAAGCTCTTCGCTCCGGCGCGAACGACTATTTAACGAAGCCGATCACGAATGACACCTTTGCGGCAAAAGTCCGCAAGCTTCTTCGGTAACTGCCTCGCGGAGACGACATCTTCCGATTAAGGGGCCGTGACCCCGCCCGACTCTAGCAATTGATATTCGAGACCCGCGCCGGGTCCCGGTGGAAGTCCCATGAGAATCCATGCGGCGAGCATCAAGGACCAGGCGATGAGAAAACCCACCGAGTATGGAAGCATCAACGCGATGACCGTTCCGACTCTCGCCTTCGGGTCGTACTTGATCGCGAAGGCGAGCACGAGCGGGAAATACGACATCAACGGCGAAATGATGTTAACG
>SXSP01000134.1 GCA_005792225.1 Bdellovibrionales bacterium
AAACTACATCGATCGTTTGCGTTTCCGTTACGTGATCGATTTCCTCGACTTCTATCTCTCATCGGGAGGCAAGAGGACGTGGACCTACCCGGCATTCAATATCGCCGACATGGCGATCGTCTGCGGAGTGGCGATTCTTTTGTTCCTTGAGTTCACGAAGCACAAACGTCAGATCCCCGAAGGTGCCGACCCGGCGGTGTGACCAAGGCATGAACCACGTTCACGACTTTAGCGGATATTTGCCGTCGATCACACTTCCGCTCGGGATCGTGATTCCTACTTACTTTCTCATCGTGAGTCTCGCGTTTTCGATGAGTCTTATTTGGCTCGTGCGCAGAGCGGAGGCTCGAGCCCTCAGCCGAAACCTTTCCCTCGACCTCGCCATGATTGTGATGGGATTCGGGTTCTTAGGCGCACGCCTGTTTCACATTCTCTTTGAGGAGCCCGCTTACTACTGGGAGTCCTGGTCACGCGTTTACGAAATCTGGCGCGGCGGATTTGTCTGGTTTGGAGGAGCACTTCTCGCGGCCGTCGGGGTGGGGCTCTACATGCGCCGACGTTTCATGCCGATCGGCGTTTGGCTCGACGTTTTCGCTCCACTCTGCGCGTTTGGATATGCGCTCGGCCGACTGGCATGCGTGCTCGCAGGCTGTTGCTACGGCGCCACTTGTACGCTCTCAAGTGGTTACACCTTCAGGTATCCCACTCAAATTTTCGCCTCGACGTGGGAGTTCGCGGTTCTCTTCATTCTTCTCCTCATCGAAAGAAGACGACGCTTTCTAGGGCCGTGGTTTAAACGTGACGGTCAACTGTTCGTGATTTGGCTGGGGCTCCATTCGATTGGTCGAATCATCATGGAGTCATTTCGAGCCGATCCTCGTGGTCCAGAGCCCTTGGGTCTGAGCGTGTCCACCTGGATCAGCCTTGTGCTATTGATCGCGGCGATTCGGTTCAGCGCGAGAGTTCGGTGGCCACTTCGTTCATAAAGTCTCTCTCCGCCGGCGAGAGTTCGAGGTTGGCTTCACGAGCGATGTCCTGAACGAGCTGTTTTGCTGAAGACGTCGGCTGGCGACCTAAGATCACCGAGACCTGTGGAATGGGTGAATCCAAAACTTTCGCCACTTGGGAATCGGCCCTCGTGAGCGAGTCGATTTGATTTGCGCTCAACTTATAATCCACGATGAAAGTCAGGCCTGCTGCCGTAATGAGGGCGAGATTCAGATTACCGTAGTGTTGAATGAGCCAGCGAATTCCGGTGTCCAGTCGAATGCGACGACCCACCTCGGCTTCCAATTGCTCGGGCGTCACGTCGCGGGCGATTTTAAGCATTTGATCCGAGTGGCTTAAGTTTCGAAATGTGTTGAGTTGATTATCCTTCAGAATCACGAGCAGCGAACGGTAAAAGAATGTCGAGAGCGAAGACAGCTTTGAGGGCGCGGGGCCGAGGCTCGAGTCGGAAAACGTCGGTGCGATCGCGTCGAGGAGGAAATAGTTTTCTTTCAGCGCGGCCACGAGTTCCGGATTTCTCGTGGGATGATGGTAGTAGACTCCTAAAAAAGGGCTCACGCGACTTCGACGAAGAGACATCTCCATTTGGAGGCGAATCATCTCAGCGGCAAGGCGGAAAAATTCTTGATCGGTCTCGGCGGATCGAGCGCGGAACCTCCGTTGGAGCTTTTTGGCGAACTTCGTTTCATTGCTCGAAACGACCCTCTCCCACCTCTCGCGCTCTGCGGGTAAGAGGCTTGAACTGACGAGCTCTTTTACCGAATCATATTGTAGGACCACGCGCCCCTGAAAAGCTTCCGCGCAAACGGGTGCCGCGTGCGCAGGCACCCTGACAGTGAGAATGAGAAGGAGGATGAACCAGGCTCTCAATTCTCCATCCCCCACTCTTTGACTCGCGACCGAATTTGCGTCGCGGTCAAAGGCAAAATGTCATGCACTGCCGTCCAGAGTTTCCGACTCAAGTGTTCATCGCTACATTTCGGACCCTGATTCTGAAGCTTCCGCACGGATTCGAGGAGCTTGAGATTTTTTTCTCGGAGCGCGATCGACATCGTCAGCTCGACAACCTTTGATGTCTGCGGCTTCCAATGCTGACAGAGGGCGAGAGATTCAAGATTCGGCTGGAGGCGTTCGCGAAAGACTTGGGCCTGGCGAATTTCAAAGCGCGGTGTCCAGCGAATCTCGCCGTCCGCAAGCGGATGTTCGCTCAACGCCACGATCGCTTGGCTCGGAATCCGAAATCGAATGTTGTCACGGAAACTCTTAAATCCGCCCGCCAGACTCGACAGGAGACTCCCCGAAAGGTGAATTTGTCGATCGGGTGTCACGATCTCGTTCAAAACGCGAAAGAGATACGTCACGCAGTTCGTGCCGACGAGCGTGTACCAATTTTGGTTCGAGAACTCCGCTCCGAGCGCGACGTCATGACCAGCCCGCTCTTCGAGTTTGTTTATTTCTTCCTCGGTGAGCTTTAGTTTTAGGAACATGAGGGAGCGATTTTCAACGATTGAGGTGATTTGAAAGTACTGAATTGCCGGCATTTTCTCCGGCAAGAAAGTTCGAATATCGAGTTGTCTGATTCCGTAGGAGTAGACTTCGCCCGTGAGAGGACTTCCGCCGGTCGAAGTGAAGATGAGAACGGAATGCCCGAGGAGACTCTCACCACTTCCCGGTTCCGCGAGTCCCAAATAGACATCCTTTGCCTCGGCGTGGAGGGAGAGGAAGACCAGGATGAGAATCGCGAGCCGGGCGAACATGCCGAGAGTTCTCCTGCACTGCTAATTTTGGTTCACGATTCCCATCAAACGCACGTAGGCGTTGAAGGCTTCGCGGCTGACGGGTCCAGCTTCTTGAATCCAGGCGATGGAATCGGGCGAACTGTGATTCGCCATGGCCGCGATGACTTCGTCATAGCGAGTTCCGAGCTCTTTCTTCATCGAAGCGCTGGCTTCGCTGATGGCCGCCTGCTCCTTTTGACCTTTTTCTTTTA
>SXSP01000135.1 GCA_005792225.1 Bdellovibrionales bacterium
CCAGATCTTCACCGACGATACGTACGCCCGCGCGTTCAGCTTCGATCGCGAGGAGTGCGTGAAATTCATCGTGCCGATACCGAATATAGGTCCCGAGCTTCGAATCGATTCCGTCGGGAACGGTATAGATGCGGTGAAAGCCCATCGCATGATCAAGCCGCAAGACGGTCGAATACTGCATGTGAACCCTCATGCAGCGGATGAAGTAGTCGTAGCCTTGTTCACGAATGCGCGTCGGATGAAGTGGGGAAAATCCCCAGTTCTGCCCACCGGGAAAGAGCCCGTCAGGCGGAGCGCCCGCAGTGGCCTGTCCTACGAAGCTCGAAGAAAACGTTTTCGCATCAAATCCACCGCGACTCACACCGACCGGAAAATCGAGGTAGAGACCGGCGATTTCGCGTCTCTTACCTCGATCCGAGATTCTCTTGAGAGCACGGTCCATTTCGAACTGAACGAAGAGATGGTATTTCTCGAGCTCTTCATCGCCATTTGCGCGGAACCGCGCGTACTGATTCGCGAGAGGAGCTCGCTTCAAGAACTCTCGGTATTCGGCTTTCTCCGCACCATCACCGGCGAAGAACTCTTGCGCCAAAATATTTAGAATCTCCCTCTTCTGCGTGAAAACCTTCGGGTAGTCGACGAATTTCTCATTGCGCACGTCCTTTAAGTCGAGAGATTTCAGTTTCTCCGCGGCGCCTCGGTTTCCGCTCTCGCGAACGAGAGCGCCGACGTCGAGAAAGATCTCGTTCCAGAAGAGTCTCGAAACCGGCGAATAAGGACTCGGATCATAATCCTCACCTTCACTCGACGACGCGAGCATGGGGAGCGTACCAAAGAAGGATCCGCCGAGCGTGTGGATCGTCTCCTGAACAGACTCCATATCTCCGAGCGAACCGATTCCCCAATCGGCTTTGGACCGCACTCCATACAGGGGCGCAAAGAGCCCCCACTGCTTTTCTCCCGCCCGAGGAATGTGCGGCCGCTTTGGCGCAACGAAGAGCCAACCCTTGGCCTCAGGATCTTGATCGAGCGTGATGCGGTGATAACCAATAGGAAGAGTGCCGTTCACCACTATTCTCACGCGCACGAGAGACTGATCTTCAAAATCGAATCGACGAAACGGTTTGAGGTTCACGACACGTGTGGGGACCGTCTCACCGCTTTCGAGGTGCACGCGAAAATCAAGCGGCTTCGTGAGCCATGCCTCGGGAACTGTCGCGATGAACGACGGTTTCTCGACGTTCGCGTTTTGAGTCCAGACAACTTGAACGGGCTCAAGCCGCCGTCCTAAATGGGAGCGTCTGACGTCCGTCACGACCCTCTCGAGATCCTGAACGCCCGACACGGATCTTCCGCGAAGTGCCTCGATCATTTTTACGAGTGTTTCGGGCGGCGCCTCGACGTTCTCGTTGTCGACGTTCGTATACCCAGTCAAGCAGCCACAGAGCCTTGCGGCTCGTCTCAAAAGATGTCGTTCGGGCTTCGACGTCGGCTTCCAGCTCATCCGTTTGCCTTTCCGATGACGTCGAGCACGCCGCGGAGAGGAATATCGACCCACGCGGGGCGACTACTCAACTCGTAGCCCACTTCGTACAAGGCTTTTTCAAGCACGAAGATCTTCAAGAGGTGATCGACCTTCTGGATGTCCGCGGGAACGACACCCGAACCTTCGACTTTGTCGAGGTAGGCGTTGACGAACTCCATGCTCATCCAATCCGCCCACGTCTTCATGAACGTCTCAAGGCGCGTGTGGTCTTCGGCCCGAAGCGTGTACTCCTTCAGATAAAATTCCGCCGCGTACTCGAACGAGCGAATCATTCCCGCCACGTCTTTCAGCGGTGAACGCTTCAACTTCCTTTCGCCGAGACCGCGCGCCGGTTCACCTTCGAAGTCGATGATGTAGAAGTCCGCCCCGCTAAAGAGAACCTGCCCCAGGTGGTAATCACCATGGATGCGTGTTCTCATCGCGTCGATCTGCACGTTCTTCATGAACGAGAAGTGTTCGTAGATTTCTTTCTCGGAATCGAGCACGGCACGCGCGAGATCGCGAGCGTTCCCCTCAAGTTTGGGCAGGGCCGCGCGCAACTGATTGAGAGTGCGATCGGTCAAGTTCCGGAAGCTTTGGAAGAGCGAGCGTTGATGGAATGGCGTATAGTGTTCCGGTATGAAAGCAGGATCACGATCGTCGTTCGCGAGCGCAAGGTGCATTTCGGCCGTGCGCTCACCGAGTTGACGAGCCAATCCGAGGGTGTAACCCGCCACGAGCTGGAAGCTCTCCGGCGCTTTCACTGTACGACGAACCGCCAGTGTTCCCACCGGTGTTGAGGGAGCCGTTTCCGCCGTCGACGCCAGCATCTGTTCAGCGATCGGACCGATCTGGTTGACCATCAAAGTCCAACCATCGGATTGGCTCTCAACCAGCTGTTGAACGATCGCGAGCGACGCCAGACGATTCGCCCGTTTATAAGCGAGCGAGCCGATCATCGGAGCCGTTGACTTAAAGCCATGCTGACCCAGGAAACGCCCCACCTCGATCTCGGGGTTCTCGCCCTCTTCGAGCCGGCGGTAGAGTTTCAAGTAATATTGTTTACCAAAGAGAATTGACGAGTTGCTCTGCTCGAGGCCCGAGAGCGTCGGCTCCGGAATCGTCGCCGCTACGTCGCCCGCGAAATCGGACTCGACTTTCCCATGCCTTCCGTCAAGGCCCTGACCTTTTAAAACGAGATCGAGGACGGCTTGGCTGAAGCCTCCGTCCAAGATCGCATCGTAGAAGATCCCGGTGATTGCCGACTGATCACCCGAAGCTTCGGGACGCAGTGACTCGGCGATGATCATGTCGGGACGCTCCGCCTTGATTCGCGCCGCGCGCTCTCCGTCAGCATAACTGAGGCCGATCAAATAGTGATCCGCGAGTCCTTCGGAGTAATTCACCTTCACAACCGAAAGCGCCGATTCTTCCTGACGCTCGTACTGCTTCAGGTAGAACACGTCTTCGAGTTCGATGAAGGTGATCTTACGGCCCTTGCCAGCAAACCACCGCATGCGCGGAAGGAAATGCCTGAGCCCACGTTCAAACCCGCGCCAGATGTCGCGCTCTTGCAGTGAACGGAGCGGCTCTTGATTGACTTCGATCGGAGCCGGCTGCTTCAAAAGCCACTGGCCCGTCTCGAGGCTCGTCTTTTCCACCATCTGGAA
>SXSP01000136.1 GCA_005792225.1 Bdellovibrionales bacterium
GAAAAAAGACATTGTTGACGATGCGCCAACGGATCTTTTGCAGAAAGCTCGTCCAGTGGTCGGCCGAGTGATGAAGAACGGGATCATTCTTCGTTATCGCGAACTGACGGGTGTGACTTTGCATGTGGTAAAAAAAGTGGACCGGGCCCCAAGGTTTGGTGCAGAGATCCGGAAATTTTTCTCGGAAGAAATGGAGATCAATCGCGTTCGCGCACGCGGCGTTCTCGAGGATGGGCTGCGCCCCCCCACTGAGCTCGAAGACGATGCCCGCTTCGCTCTCCCGACAAATGGGATAGAGCTTCCGCAACCGGGGAACGAAAAAACGGAAATCCTTCGAGAGCCGGTAGTAGAACATCGAAAACGGATCACCAAATTCATTGATGTAGCGGGCCGCGAAGGGAATTCCCGGAGGATTTTTATATCCTTCTCCGAAGATCATCTTGATCTCAGGATTTTCGGCGAAGAGGCGCGCGCGCTTTGAGATCGCATCGCGCTTTGCGAGAACTTCATCAGCGTCAACGTGCATGAGATAGTCGCCAGTCGCCTCTCGGAGGCCTAAGAGTTTTGCGGCGACCGGTAGAACTTCAGGATTGTCGATGACACGTGCACCATAACGTTCGGCGCACGCCCTCGATCCGTCGATCGATCCTCCATCAACGCAGAGAATTTCAATTAGGTCAGCCGGGTAATCTTGGGCGCGAACGGACGTGAGCGCCATTTCAAGCGTGCGCATGGAATTGTAGGTCGCGATGAGAACGGAAAACTTCTTTTTCATCCCGAGTGCTTCGAGTCGCGCGAGGCCCAGCGCAGTGTCGTACTCGCCGTGACGACTTCGAATCCACACCGCGTGTAGAGTCGAAACGCCGGGTAGTTGTCTGTTTGGGTTTGTACCGTGAGATCACGGCATCCTTGGCCTGTGGCATAGTGGCACGCTTGCGTCACCAAGCGGCGGCCCACACCTTGGCCGGCAGCATCGGGAGATACGGCGATGAGATCGATGATGCCGGATGATCCCACAACTTTACAGGCGACAAAGCCTTGCACTTGGCCTCCGCCCTCGATGATCCAAACCGCCTTTGCATTAATACCGAGACAGCTATTTTTTGCCCACTCCCAATGAATGCGCTGGGATTGCTCGTTCGTGAGAATCGGATCATTGTGGTATCGCGTACCCTTGAAGCTCGCAAGCGCGACGGCCGCCACTCGCATGGCATCGTCGGTCACGGTGAGGCGCGCGCCCGTGGCTTCATACTCCGCGGGCTCGAGGCGTTTGGTCATCGTCGTCATCCCGTCCACGATCCGAAATCCTGCGGCCTCCAAACTCTGAAGCCTCGGCCATTCGCCCAACGGCCGCCGGGCGGTGACGTAGTCATAACCTTGTTTTTCGAAGTGATGAGTCAGCGTCTCGTACGAGGGATGAGAGTCGCCGAGTTGAACCATCTCAGTCACGCGGCCCGTGCGCAGACCGAGGAGCTTTGAATCCCAATCGAGATGCTGAAAGCCGATCAGTTCTTTTGGTTCACCATTCTGCGTGATCACGAAGAACTGCGAATTCTTGACCGAAGTCTCGGCCACTCGCTCGTGCCATGCTCTTTTTTTCACTTCATCGACGGTGATGGGGTGCCATTCGTAACGCATCTTCAACATGATTTCATAAATCCTGGACGAGAGATACCTGGAGGAAGGTCCTGAAAGACCGGACTTTCATCATCCACGCTCTCACGTCGATAATAAGGGGATGCGCGCGAGCGATACCCAACTTAAAAAGAACAGATTTCCCGCGGATGCCCGGCTCAGCATCATCGTGCCCGTTTTTAATGAGGCTCCGAACATTGCGGACAATCTCCAACTGCTCATTCGAGAAGTTGAAGATGACTTTCCTGACTTCGAGGTGATCGTCGTCAGCGACGGGAGCACCGACGAGACGGCATCGAAGTTGCGCTCGCTGTCCCACCCGGGACTGAAACCCTTGATCTATGAGCGCAACGCGGGCAAGGGCAACGCCGTTCGCTCCGGCTTCGAGCGTGCTCAAGGTGATTACATTCTGTTCATCGACGGCGGAATGGAAATTCATCCGAAGGAGATTCGCATCTTCGTGGGACTCATGTCCCTTTATGATTGCGACATCGTCATTGGCTCCAAACGGCACCCACAGTCGCGCGTGGATTACCCGTGGTATCGTCATTTTCTGAGCTGGGCCTTTCAACTCCTCGTGCGAAAGCTCTTCCACGTCAACGTGACCGACACCCAAGTGGGCATTAAACTTTTCAAGGCCGAAGTTGTGCGCGCCATCCTTCCTCACTTGCAGATTGATCGTTACGGGTTTGACCTCGAGATTTTGTCGCTCGCGCATCTCGCGGGTTACCGACGGGTGCTGGAAGCGCCCATTCGGCTGGATTACTTCAACAAGAATGAACGATTCATCGCATTCGAGATGGTGCACGTTCTCAGGGTTGGATTGAGCCTTTTGAGCGATACTCTTGCCCTCTACTCACGCCTCAAGAAAATCTCTTTCCTCAAAACTAGTAAAGCCGATCGAGATTCTCAACGTCGCGCCGGATGAGTGCGCCGAGTGAAGCGGTTCACGACGAGAATCGCACAGACATTCGTGACGGGCCAGGCGAGTACGAAAAGACAATAGGGCGCAAGATCAAAGGGCACGGGCCTCAACAAGAAAACGCCAAAAATTCCGATCATCGTTACGATGGAAGCAAAGAGCGGAAGACGCCTCCCCCTGCCAAATGCCAAGCAATTGAAAGCCAAACTTGGAATCAGTTTCAATCATTTGTGCAAAGTCTTCTCAGACCACTTTGTTCCCCAGTTGATGAATGAAAC
>SXSP01000137.1 GCA_005792225.1 Bdellovibrionales bacterium
ACCGGGTGGGCAACTGGCGACTTGTTGATATGCGGTGCATACCGAGAAGTTGCTGGTCGACTCGTTATGAGAGGCGGCGTCCCATTTTCACGTGGCGCTGGCGGAGGCTGTCGAGATCGGTATCTTCGAGCATGCCCTTCTCGAAGAGCATGACGACGGTGGAGCCCATGTGGAAGACGCCGACTTCATCTCCGGCCTTCATGGGGATCGGGGGGTTGTAGCCCTTATCGCGCACCCGGCGTTCGCCTTGGCGGTGGGAGCTGTTGAGGTTTTCGTCGAAGCACATCTTCATGTTGCCGACGTTGGTGGCGGCGACCATGACGAGGGCGGCTTTCCCCTTCGGAGTTTGGAAGATCACGACGATCCGTTCGTTGACCCCGAAGAGATTCGAGATCGATTGCACGCTCCAGGCGTTCACGGGCCAGAGGAGGCCCGGGATGTGGCAGCTGAAGATGATCTCGCCATCAACCGGGGAATGGACGCGGTGGTAGTCCGTGGGGCAGAGATAGTATGTGAGAAAACTTCCTCCGTCGAAGGCATCGTTGAAGCCTTCGCTCCGGAGGAGTTCGGGAACCGTGTAGGTCTTTCCCTTCGCCTGAATCAGCGTATTGTCGCGGATCGGGCCGGCTTCGGTGATGAGGGAGTCGGCCGGATGGACGATTCCCTCTTCGATGGGGCGCGCGCCGGGTTTCAGGCGCCGCGTGAAGAGCTCCCCGATCGTTTTGTAGTGGTCGATGGGGTACTCGGCCTCTTGCATATTGATTTGGTAGTACTTGGCGAACCATTCGACGCTCTTTCTGCCGACAACGGAAGGAAGAGGTTTATGAACCAAGCGCCCGACCCAATGGCTGAGTTCGTTCTTCGGAAGAAGCGGCATGACGACGTCAAAGATGCGATCTTTCATGGCTTTCATAGAATCGCCGATGCTCTCATAAGTCAACGCTCCTCCCCTTTGGCGTCCTTTCACTGAATCATGTGGGCTTAGACGCGGGCGAAGGATCGTGGTAGGTTCGCGCGCACAATCATTTCCCTCACGAAGGTGTTTGAAGTCATGAAAAGCTTCCGCGACCTGAAGGTGGGCCTCGACGAGGACTTGCAAGAGAAGCTCGCGTGGCTCGTACCCCATTATTCCGAATACAGAATTTTACGTAAGTCGGTCGACGCTCGTCGGAGCTCCGATCCGCATTGGGTGATGTCACTCGATGTTTTCGAAAAAGGTGAAGTGCCGCCGAACGAGACGTTTGAAGTCGAGCGCGTCGCGCCCCCTGCCGATGCCCAAAAACCGATTATTGTCGGCTCGGGCCCCGCGGGTTTGTTTGCGGCGGTTCGATTAGTTGAGCGCGGGATTCCCTGCGTTTTGCTTGAGCGTGGCTCACTCGGACCTAAACGGATCCAGGCGATTAACCGATATTGGCGGTATGGGGAGCTCGATCCAGACAACAACGTTTGTTTTGGTGAAGGTGGGGCCGGGCTCTACTCCGATGGTAAGCTCATCACTCGAATCAAGTCGCCGTTCATTCCGTACGTCATGCATCGGCTCGTTCAATTTGGCGCTCCCGAGGAGATTAAATATCTTTCGAATCCGCACGTGGGATCCGACCGGATTCGCCGAGTGATCCCCAAGATACGTGAGTACCTCATGCAGAACGGCTGCGAGATTCATTACGATACGCCGATGACGAAGCTTCTCACGGAGGACAATCAAGTCGTCGGAGTCGAAACTCGCGACGGCCGTGTTTTCCGCTCGAATCACGTGGTCCTGGCGACGGGCCATTCGGCCGAAGATGTGATCGAACATCTGCATGACATCGGCGTCTTCATGGAGGGAAAATCCTTCGCGCTTGGGGTGCGCATCGAGCATCCGCAGAAGCTCATTAATCGCATTCAGTATCGCAAACATGCGGAACACCCGAGTCTTGGTGCCGCGAACTACAAGCTCGCGCATCATGACGACAAAACTGGGATCGGTGTTTACAGCTTCTGCATGTGCCCGGGAGGCTTTGTTCTCTCAAGCGGAACTTCCGCTGACGGAATCGTCTGCAACGGCATGAGCAACTACCACCGAAACTCCCCTTTCGCGAATGCAGCGATGGTGATTTCGATCGATCATCCGAAGCGTTTTGGAAATGACCTCTTCGGCGGCATGAAGTTCCGTCGAGCAATGGAAACGAATGCCCATCAGGCCGTCATCAAGGCCGGCGGCACGCGCGAGATTCCCGTTCAGAACGTTGTCGACTTTCTCGAGGGTCGCGGCGGCGAGGCGCTCAAATCATCCTCTCCGTCGGGCGTGGTCGCGACCCGGCTCGATCAGCTGCTTCCGGAAGATCTCGTCTCGAGATTGCGGCTGAGTCTTGAGAAGTTTGATCGCCACATGAAAGGGTTCATCACTCGCGAAGCGCAGTTTCACGGGATTGAGTCACGGACGAGTTGCCCGGTTAGGGTCACGCGCGATTCGGAGACGCTTCAGTCGGTCTCGCACAAGGGCCTCTACCCCTCAGGCGAGGGCGCCGGCTATGCGGGAGGAATCACGTCGGCCGCGTGCGACGGCATTCGCGTGGCCGAAGCGATTGTCCATGATCTCTGCTCGCAAAGGTTAACGGCGCACGCCTAACGTCTAGGTCAGATGATGGCACCTCGACTTCAGCTGCGGCCACGCCTCACAATAACGGTGAGGTGTCTCGATGATTCTTTGGTCCGTCCTCATATCTGCCGCGTTTGCAAAAGTTTGTACGCCCGCGAAGATCACCGTCGCGCCTCCTGAGCCCGACGGCGGGGGTAAGTACATGCGCGTTCACCCGAGCGGCGATTACGTGCTTCAATCGCATTTTGCGGGTGCGGATATCCTGGATCTCACCTCGCACGATGCGAACGGCAAGCCCATTGCGAAACTGATTCAGACCGCTGCCGCGAACGAATCGTACCCGGTCGAGGGAAGTTGGGATCTCGTCGCCTCCCCTCTCCACAAGGACGGCATGAGGTACTACCGCTTTCAGGATCTTCTTCAATTAGGCACTAATGCCGAACCCGTCTTCGCCGATAAAGAGCACGACAACTTCTACCATTCGGCGGTTGAACTCGAGCGACCGACATAAA
>SXSP01000138.1 GCA_005792225.1 Bdellovibrionales bacterium
CTTTCGGCGATTCCGGTTCCGGATCCTCGCAGGAAGGATCAACGGATCATTCTCACGGGAGACGTTCCGAGTCCGATTCGCCCTCCGGATGGATGTCATTTCCACCCTCGTTGTCCCGACATGATCGAGGAGTGCAAAGTCACGTGCCCATCACTTCGGAGCACTCGCCCCGCGCACGATACGGCGTGCATTCGAGCCTAGTCACCCCAGGTTTTTAGTTTCAGACACGGCCTTTCGCGGTGGTTGAGTCCCCGTTCCCACCAAGGGTAATTTGGTGGGTCGGGAGGTCGCTTGTTTCGACGAAAGCGGGTTTTCAAAATTCTCAGTTTCGTTCTCGGCGTTTGCGCTCTCGTCACCGTCGTGACACTTGCGATCGTTTATTTTTCTTTTCCTTCGGCCGATGATCTGACGAGCGGGATTGCCGGAGTTGCGCCTCCTCAGGCGGTTTTAACACCCGCGCCTCCGGCGAATCCTGAAAATCCATCGCCTGCGCCCGCAGCTCGCGCTCCCGCTTCGTCGGCCCCGATTCGGCCGACGGCAACCGATGCGATGCTGAGCTATCTCATCACACGCTATGTGGATACGGGCGCAACGGAGATTCGGGTTTGCGATACGCTCGCGGGTCCCGCGGCTTCACCTCGGACTTCGCTTGATTGGCGGGCGGCGTTTAATGATTTTGCGAGCCGACAGAATCGACGTGATCCCGTCATCGAGAGCATTTTGGTTCCGGTGGGTTACTTCGTGAGGCTTCCGAATGTGGCCGTGGTACTTCAACGGATGCAAGACACGCTCGAAACTGGAGACCGGGTGTTTCTGGATCAGCCGGACTTTCCCCGCCTGCTCTCTCTCGCAAGCTCCGAGGTCATTCGCTCGAGAACCATTCTCGCGCAACTTTCACAGCGGGGTTACGACCTTTATACATTGGCGAGAGTCGTCCAAATGAATCCAGATCTCGCGAACGACGCCCGCACATTGAACCTTTGCGCCCTGATTACAAATGCCGCCAATCGCGACATGCTGGGGCAGGCCTCGCTCCCGGTGAGTGATGAAAAGCAGTACGTGTTGAATTACCTGGCTGACATCGGAGTTTCGCCAACTCAAGTGAGATATGATTTTAATTTGCTCAATGAGGTCTCGGCCGTTTTGACGGAACGTCAGGTGAGCCTCAGCTCTCCCTGGTTGAATCGCACGATGGGTACACCCTTCTTTGTCGTCGCGCTCGGCGAAGCTCTTCCGGCGAGTCCACAGTAAGATTTATTTATTCAACTTGAGAAGCGTGTGAACGGTCTTCTTGATCTTTTCGATGTCGAAGGGTTTTTTGATGTAGTCGTCGGCTCCCGCCTCAAAGCCGCGCTTCACGTCGAATTCGCTGGTTTTTCCGCTCACGAAGACGAGGGGGATGTGCTTGAGATCCTCGTGCTCTTTGAGGAGCTTTGCTAGCTCAAGGCCGTTGATCCACGGGAGCCCTACATCCAACATGATGAGATCGATCGGATTGTCGTCGAGAACCATCGCGAGCTGTGTGCCGTCGGCAGCCGTCTTCACGATCATCCCGTCGCTCTCGAAGATGCGCTTGAGGGCTCCGCGCATCGTCTCATCATCTTCGATCACGAGGATGGTTTTGGGATTTTGTTTGGTCTTGAAGTCGCGGAAAGCGTGAAGATCAACGACGCTGTCGGATGTCATCCGCTCCTTCGTGATCTTCTCGATTTTTTTGACGAGGTCCTTCGTGTTGATCCGAGGCTTCGACATCCTTGTTTTCCCCTCTTGCAACGATCTTACTTCTTACTGATTGATTGTCTCAAGCCATCGTTCAGCATCAATCGCGGCCATGCATCCCGAACCCGCCGCCGTGATCGCTTGACGGTAAACGTGGTCTTGGACATCGCCCGCGGCGAAAACGCCCTCGACCGAGGTATAGCTCGAATGGGGCTTCGTCTTAATATAGCCGGTTTCGTCGAGCTCGAGGATGCCTTTAAATAAATCAGTGTTCGGTTTATGACCAATGGCCAAGAACAAGCCCTGAACATCGAGGGTGCTCTCTTTGTTCTCAGCGACGTTTTTGATTTTAAGGCCGGTGACGAACTTATCGCCCACAATCTCCTCGACCGTGGTATTCCAGAGAACTTTGATTTTCGGATTGTTCATTGCCTTATCGGCCATGATCTTGGAGGCGCGGAACGAGTCGCGACGATGGAGGATGTAAACCGTCTTCGCGAACCGTGTGAGGAAGGTCGCCTCTTCCATCGCCGTGTCCCCCCCGCCGACAACGGCGACGTCCATATCACGGAAGAAAGCTCCGTCACATGTCGCGCATGCCGAGACGCCACGGTTGTAGTAAGCCTTCTCTGATGGGAGACCCAAGTACTTCGCACTCGCACCCGTACTGATAATGACGGTCTGCGCGAGGTGGAGTTGGTCGCCTTCCCAGACTTTAAAGGGACGCGAACTGAAGTCGACCTTGGTCACGTTCCGACGAACGAAGCGAGTTCCAAACCGCTCAGCTTGGTTTCGCATTTGCTCCATGAGTTCGGGACCCGTGATGCCTTTGGCGAATCCGGGGAAGTTTTCGACATCGCTCGTGATCATGAGTTGGCCGCCGGCTTCTTCACCTTCGAACATCAAGGGCTTGAGCAGAGCGCGGGCCGAATAGACGGCCGCCGTGTAACCCGCGGGACCTGAACCGATAATGATGACTTTTTCCACGTTTTGGGATGCGCTCATGACTAGCTCCTAAAAAAGAGGCCACAGTCTATACAAGCACCCTCGCAAATTCAAAAGATGCTGGCTTGCAACAAGTGAACATTCCACCCACACTGAAAGCCTGATGCCCAAGATTCACTTCCAAAAAGGCAATCGACCTCCCATTGAGGTACCCGAAGGCGCCAATCTGATGATGGCCCTCCTCGAGGCCGGTATTCCCGTCGCCTCGTCCTGCCGGGGCGAGGGCATCTGCGCGAAATGTCGGATCGAGATCTACGACGGAAAGAAGAACCTCACCGA
>SXSP01000139.1 GCA_005792225.1 Bdellovibrionales bacterium
CTCACGCCATCCAATTAAGCTCAGCAAACGCACAAAGATTAAAAAAGCAGGCTGGGGCACACGGTTCTTAGAAGAACTTCTCTTCAATCCACAAAACTTCGTGCAGCAAGCGTAAAGAAGGAGGTTCTGCTCCGCAGAGCCTCCTTCTTTTACACTTTTGATGCGTAGGCCCTGGTTTAAAACGAAACTCCCGTCGGGAGAGTGCGCCTGGAGATGATTCAGGCGCGCGTTATTTGCGGTATTCGATTTCGATCTTCGTTCCCGCGGGGGGGGGGCGGAGAAGATAAGTTTCTTGCCCTCGATCTTGTAGGGAATGTCGGTGTTGGGGGTGAGGGTAACTTTCACCGTCCCGTCGATCGGAGCGGCATCGAGGTCAAACTCGACGAGCAGGCGACGGGTTTGTTGGCTGATCGTTTTGAGTTGAGAAGCGTAGTCGGCCGCGCAGATGTCGCCGACGGTTCCTTCTGTGAGACGGGCGAGTTCGGCCATAAAGGTGCCGTAGGCGCCGGCTGTGAGCGAGGTTTGTTGTTGCTCCTTGAGGCAGACTTTATCTCCGGGGCGCACGACGATGCCGTGGGCGATCAGGCGCTTGGAATCTCCGTAAAGCGCGCGGAAGGAGTTGAGGAGAGTCTCGGGTTTTAGTGCCCAAGAGGGACCGTCGCTGTTTTCATCTTCGTCGCTGAGGACGACGAGAACGAGATCCACGCCTTCACGGAAGAAGCCGGCGTTTGCGGAGTCACGGAGATTGAGAGCTTGTTGAAGAGTCCAGAGGGGACGTTCATCGCTCGAGGCGCAGAACGGACCACCGGAGCACTCGAGAGTCTCTTGTCGAGCGATGGAGTTGCGGAAAACCGAATCGGCGTTCGGGGTCTTCGGAGTCAAGAGATGTGAAGATGTTCCCTGCCAGTTGAGAAGTTGACCGTGCTTCATGCCATTGATCACCGTAGGATCGGTGGTCGTCATCGCGATTTGATAATCAAGGTCGCTGATGGAGCTGATGAAACTATCGAAGCGTTGGGCCATCTTCATTTGCTCGGGATACATCGAGAACGAGTTATCGTTGATGATCATGATGTCGACTTTGTTGGCCGTGCTGTCTTGTTGGATCGTTTGTTTGTACGGCATTCCGGAGTTCACCGGAGGTTCGGGAGTTGGTGCCGGCGTGGCGATCGGAGTCGCAACCGGTGTTGGCGCCGGAGTCGGAGTCACTGAAGGCGTCGGTTGTGGGCGCGACTCAGGCGGTTTTGTGGAGTTGTCGGGATTTTCCGCCGGTGGTGGGTTTACGGTATCGGCGCTCGCCGGTGTTGTTGGGTCCACCGCGATAAACTTGGGTTGCGCGCAACCGAGAATCGCGAGAAGCGAAGTGACGATGAGCGTGTTCGCTAGAGTTTCGAATGCCTGTTTACTTGCCGGAACCATGTTGCACCTATCTGTTGGAGTCGTCGAATTGAAGAGAGGCAAGTTCCGGGCCAAGGACCGAAATCAAGAGGACAGGATAAAGGCTCAACCTAATTAGTTGAACCTTGGTCGGGTCGCGTGTCGTATTAAGAAAACGTATTTTCAAGAAACTGTCGACGATGTGAAGGTGATCGTTGCTTCAACGAAAATCCGAAAATTTTGCGAAGAGCGGCTGGCCGTTTGTTGAGTTGTGGGCGGAAGTCGAGGCCAAATCCATAGAGAAAAAGCGTGATCAAGAGAACGTTTTCGGGGAATTTCCCTCGAGAGTTTTCGTTTTCCGATTGGTCGATCGACAGGACCTTGGTCGCGAAAGCATCGTGCGAACGTCACGCCGTCTGAGCGAGAGCGGTGCCGCCGTTAATGATCGCGACATAGAATGGACCGGCGGGAGTATGGAATTCGGCTGCTTGCGCCCACGTTCCCAACGGGAAAGAGGTGAGCGGGGTTGTCGTCACCGATGGGAGCGAGAGGCCGAATTGGTAACCGTAGTTTTCCAATCGATGTTTGAACACTCCGTAGATGACGTTCGTGATTTCTCCGACGGCATCAGTTACGGATTTGTTCACCTCGGTAAAGTCGCGCCGGTAAATTTCTTTCATGAGGTTGAAGATCGTCTGCGATGGAAAGGCGAGTACGATGGCTCCCGTGGGGCCGTGGCCGGTGATTTCGATAATGGACGTGACACTTCCCGGAGGGAACTGTCGAAGATCCGCGGGAGTGAAGCGGCCAGCGACGGGAGTGCGGAAGGTGTGCGCAAACGTGCGTTCGACGGCAAACTGCAGTTCTTTGGTGACGTCTTCCTTCATCCCGTAAGCCTTGTAGGTAAGGTTCGTACTCAATAGAGCATGTTTAAAGTTCAACCAAAGCGTCGAACTTTCTACTCCTCAAGGATATAAAACTCGCGTCGGGTTTGAAAGGGAACGCGGAGGCAAAGCCAATCAAATATTAACCAAATAGTTTTGAGACGGTGGCGGCATCCTAGTTCGGAGTTCGCGCGCCGCTTGATGGGTCGGCGTACGAATCCGGGAATCTTGGCGAGACAGATGGCGTCTCAAATTAGGGCGAAGCGTTCCTTCACCTGGAAATCGCCCTTGGCATCTTCGACGATGGCGGCATCCATATAGGGGTCATGTTCGAAGAAGAGATACCACTTCTCGCGCGCGGCAGGTGTGAGGGCTTCGCGCTTTTCGTCGATGAGTCTTAAAGGTTCAAGATCGTACCCCATGACCCAAGCAAGTCGCACGTGCGTAGAGGTTGGTATGAGATCGCCGCAGTAGAGGAGCGTCGTGGATCCATCGCTGACTCGCACGGTTTGTTGACCGCGCGTGTGACCGTGGGTGACTTGCACCGAGATTCCGGGAAGCAAATGATCGACCGGCCCATCGAGGAGCTTCAAAACACCCGCGTCCTGAAGCGGTTGAAAGTTCGCAGCGTAGTAGCTAGCCTTCTCGCGGAGATTGGGTTTCAGCGCCGTTTCGAAGTTTTCACGTTGGATGTAATAGGTCGCCTTTGGAAACGTGGGCACCAATCGACCCTCGCGTGCCGTCGTGGCGCCTCCCGCGTGATCAAAGTGCAGGTGAGTGAGAATCACGTGGTCGATATCGGCTGGGGCAAGTCCGCAGTGTTTCAGGTATTCTTCAACCGCGTTTGTAGAAGTGACAGCGTACATTTCGGCGAACTTCGTACCTAGCTTTTCACCATATTTGGCGATAAAGTCGCCGCCGATTCCGCAGTCGATCAAGACACGTTGACCCGGGCCTCCATCGAGGAGAAGGACGCGGGCTTCCATCTGAATCCGGTTGTGGTCATCGGCGGGATTGGTTTTTTCCCACAGGACCTTGGGAACCGTACCGAACATCGCGCCGCCGTCGAGCCCGAATACGCCCGTAGGTACCGGCTTCACTTTGTAGGGGCCAATCTCGAGCGAGCGCTCGCGAATCTGCCCCGCGAATGGGTTTGGCTTGACGGTGGATGCAGCAGACGATTCTGACATACGAGGCTCCTCCGAAGCGGAGTCTAGCCCCGAACGAGAAAGGGATCAACATGACCAAAACTTGGGATTATCCGATGTGCGATATTCTGTCGAAGGTGACGCCCTCTCCGGTGAAGGAGAACGGGCTGAGCCGCGATGAGAAGGTCAAAAAGATCGAAGGCAATTTCCGGGAGATCCTCGAGACGCTTGGGTTGGACCTAACCAATGACAGTATTCGCGAGAGTCCGCACCGTATCGCCAGAATGTACGTGGATGAAGTGTTCCGTGGGCTCGATCCTGCGAACTTTCCGAAAGTCACCGTCATCGAAAACGACATGAAGTATGACCAGATGCTGGTCGTTCGAGACATCACGGTGATCTCGACGTGTGAGCATCACTTCGTCACGATTGATGGTAAGGCGACCATCGCTTACATCCCGAAAGACAAAGTTATCGGGCTCTCGAAGCTCAACCGTATTGCTGACTTCTTTTCTCGTCGACCTCAGGTTCAAGAGAGGCTTACGAAACAGATCGCCGATTGTTTGGTTCATGTACTCGGAACCGAGCACGTGGGTGTGCATATCAATGCGAAACATTACTGCGTGATTTCGAGGGGGATCGAAGATGCGAGCAGCACGACGATCACTTCGGATTTGCGGGGTGATTTCCGCAACGACTCAAGAACTCGAATGGAGTTCTTGAGTCACTGCACGACCAA
>SXSP01000140.1 GCA_005792225.1 Bdellovibrionales bacterium
AACCCCGGGTGGCTTCCCGTCGCGGGAGTGATCTTGAAGATCTCATCTCCCTGGTATTGAAATAAGATCGAGTTGTCCGCGATTTCTTGAGTCCATTCGCAGTTGCGATAATTCGCGAGCAGGTAATGGCCGCGCTTCGGGAGTGAACCATCTGTTCCTCTGCGAGTGATGTCATATCGCAAACACTTGCTCACCGTTTTTGTCTCCGGTTTGAGCATATGTCTCATCGAATTTTGCGCGCGGGTGAGAACCTGAAGAACGACGAGCACTCGCTCATCATTCGCGAGCGCGGGAACACCTTTGCTGACAGTCGAACCGCTGTTCCCTTTCTCTCGGCTCGGGGGATTCATGTTCACCCGCGATTGGCCATTGCCGCAAGAAGTCAGGCTCGCGACGGCGAGGCATGCGATTGCAGACGGGACCAAGGAACGCTTGGCGCTGTGAATCCGACCCATTTTGAGACTCCTCAGTTGATACCAAATTAGAAAACGGACGCCACCCCGCAGGCAAAGGAAAAATGGCCGCAGGAAGGGCTTTCGCCCGTGAGACCCCACCATCAACTGCCTCAAAAAGACCAACGAAAGTGCGGGCTTATGACAAAACTGTGACAATGGCTGGACCATTCTCTTTTAGATTGGATTCATGTTCAGCGAATTGATTCTCATCCATCGGAATGGCGGCCAGGCCCCGCTCGTCGAAATGGCGAGCGAGCGCGCGTTTTTCTTTAAGACCTGCCTCCGTCAAATCGCGATCGTCGACGCCGAAGGCGCATCGAATCTCGCGCTTCAAGCCGAGGGCGACGAGATCTATCGCGGAACCGAGGCTTACCGTTTTCTTCTTCAAGTCATTTGCGGTCTGCGCTCGCCCTTGATTGGTGAAACCGAGGTGAGCGGTCAGTTTAAGCTCGCGGTCGCGGCGTTCGCCATTCCGTTGACTCCCTGGGGTCAGCAGCTGAAACGCTTCTTCCAAAATCTTTTCGAGGATGCGAAGCGAGTTCGCCAAAAACATCTCGTCGATCTCGGCAGCCAGTCTTACGGAAGTGTTCTTCGTCGCGAACTTCGCGTTCTTCCCAGTGTTCGTCGCATTCACGTTTTGGGCGCGGGCCATCTGGTTCAAGAAATTCTTCCGTGGATCGCAAAGGACGGAACTGAAGTTCACGTTCACTGCCGCGATCCTTTGAAGGCGCGTGCGACTCTCGGAACGCAAACCGCGTTTGAAGTTCATTCGCTCGAAGAGCAATTCACGTTCGATGCCGAAGATGCTTTCGTCATCGCGGCTCCCGTGACGGCCCGTTGGATCGAATCTTGGATCGGGAAGTCACCGCGCGTGATCGCCGATCTTCGCGCGGATTCCGCCGAGGACACGATCAACCTCGAGTGCCGCGTGATCAATCTTTCCCACGTTTTCAACCACATCTCTGAGACTCAAGCTCACCTTGAGGCTCGCAAGGCGGCGGCATTGAAAGCCATCGATTCCGCCGTTGACGAGCGGAACAGTTACGTCGAGTACCGTCCGTTCGGATGGGAAGACGTATGCGCCTGACCCGAGTTCGCATTGCCGCTCGCCACAGTGATCTCGCCCGACTCCAAGCCTACCGCGTCGGTGATGCGCTCAAAGCCGCGCACCCCTCGCTCGAAGTCGAATACGCGTTCCGCGCCTCCCTCGGAGATCTGAACCAAAACGATCCTCTCTGGAAGATGCCCGAAAAAGGCGTCTTCACCGAGGACTTTCTCAAAGATCTCGTGCAGGGCTCCGCCGATCTCGTCGTTCATTCTTGGAAGGATCTTCCGACAGAACCGCGACCCGACACCGAAATCGTCGCGACTTTGCCCCGGGCCGATGTGCGTGACATCCTCCTCTTCCGGAGTGACCGCCTCGAAGCCACAAAAGCTTCGGGCTTGGTGCGCGTTCTGACCTCGAGCCCTCGTCGAGCGCACAATTTAAATGAATTCCTGAAATCGCATCTTCCCTTCGAGGTGACCGACCTGCGGTTCGAGTCAGTTCGCGGTAACATCCCCACGCGTCTCAAAAAACTTCTCAATCAAGATGTGGAAGGATTGATCGTAGCGAAGGCGGCACTCGACCGGCTTCTGGCCGCGCCCGAGAGTGAATTCGCCGAAGTCCAATCCGTCATTCGCGACGTTCTCTCGAAGGTGCGGCTCATGGTTTTACCTTTGACGGTGAACCCCACGGCGGCGGCTCAAGGAGCGCTCGCGGTCGAGATCGCGCGAAATCGTCCCGAGGTGCGCGAACTCCTGAACGCCATTCACTGCGAAAGAACGTTTAGCTCCGTCGAAAAGGAGCGCAAGATTCTTGCCTCCTACGGCGGTGGATGCCACCAGAAAATCGGCGTCAACATTCTCTCCCGCTCGTATGGTGACATCACTTTCCTCAGGGGACTGACGGATCGGGGAGAAGTCCTCGACGGAGTTCGCCTCGCACCCACCGTCGAAAATGGCGGTCAAGAACCTCCGCGTGACTCGCACTCCGTTTACCCTCGTGAAGGGGAGTCGCCGGTCTTCTTCGACCGCGAGCCTCTTCCTCGAGCAGAGTGGGCCTGGGCCGAGCGCGACCGTTTTCTC
>SXSP01000141.1 GCA_005792225.1 Bdellovibrionales bacterium
CCGGGTGCGGATTCAAAGAGCTGATCGAACTCGGTCGCATGAACGGTTCCTCCGATAAGAATTCCCTCGAGAAATCCACCGTAGCGTCGCCCTTGTTCAAAACGTGATCCGAGCTCGAGACCGCGGGATGTTTCGGGCTTGAGGGAGGGATTCGCGCGAAAGTTCGGAAAATTTGCGAACCGATCGCTGAGGGACGGAGCTCTGAAGCCTTCAGAATACGTAAGCCAAGAAACAGATCGATCCGTGGAATGATGAAGACCGAGGGCTTTTACGAAAGTTCCCGTATCCGCGAGATATCGATAGGCCGGCTGAAGAGCAAGAGAATCCGTGAGAGGAACATCGGCGCTTTGGCCGAGTTCAGCGGAGTTTTCGGTGAATTTCGAGTCGCCCAAGTAGGTGGCGGCAAGAGTTTCGGTTTTTAGATCGGTGAAGGTTTTGAGCTCGATATCGTTGAAAAGTCGCGTTCCCCAATCCGCTGCGAGGCGGGTTCGCGCGTTCGTGTAGGAGCTGGAGCCGAATGAATCTTCATCGGACCGCCAAAAACGGAGGTCGGAGAATAGAAAACTAATTTTGTTTGATTGATCGAGTTGAGTTTTTGACTCGATTCCGGCGAGGGTCCCGTGGAGCCGAAATTTGGAACTTGAGGGAAAGTTCAAGGCACCCGGGGTTTCGCCTGTTTGTCTCGCGAGGAGGAGAAGCGGTCGAACACTCGTCGTTCCGAGATCGTACTTGGCATTAAAGGTAGTACGAAGAGTTTCGAGCGAGTTGGATTCGCGGCGTCCGCCACTTAAGGGTGAGTCGTATGCGAAGCGGCCGGGTGCATTTTCGGCGAAAAGAGTCAGCTGTGAGTCGGGTTTGAAGGGGGTGGCGAGAAAGACACTTCTTCTGCCGAGAAGACCTGAGTCGTCAGAGACACTCAATCGAAGAGCTTTGCGCTCAAAAAGGCGCGAGCGATGATCGAGCGCTCCGGCCATCGCCGAGGGGCCGTAAAAAACCGAGGATGGCCCCTTGAGCAGACGCAAGGATCCGATCGTCTCTTCCGGAATAAAGAGGTTCGATGCGCCAAGGCCGTCACCAAAATTGAGCGGGATGCCCTCGTAAAGCTTGAGCACGCGATCTGCCTGCCCAGATCCTCGAATTGAGAGGGTCGGTGAGCCTTGATCGCGCCCCTGAAGTCCGGGAATCGTATTGAGCGAATCGCTGATGGGGCGTGTGCCGGGAATGAGTTCGTCTTGTTGCACTTCATAACTTGGCCATGAGCCGGAGCGCTCACTGAACGCGCTCGGTGGAGTTACGTCGCTGATCTCAATGGGCTCGAGTTGAATTTGAGCGCGAGCCTCAATGACACTCAGGAGAAATAGTAGGATCAGGCTTCGCATGACCGGGGCTCCTTTTCGAGGAGCCTGAAACCTAGTTCAAGTCGCTTGGGCGATCAAGTCTGCCGGGACGATGCCCTCGAGGATCGCCTTCGAGAGTCGAAGATGATCCGGGTGACCGACAATGCGGCTGACGTCTTCGATCGATTTAGGATCTGGTGACACCAGTTTCTCGCGCTTGAGTTCAAGGATTTTCGAGTGATTCTCGGCAATCGTTTTTGGATCGAGCTGACCGTCTTTCGCGGCCTTTTCGACGGCGTCGAGAGCGGTAGGCGGGCTGTCGGGCTCGTTACAATAGAGTAGGATATTGCAACCTGCTTTCAGGGCCCGCACGGCGATCGTCCCTTTGTCGTAATTGAGGGTGAGCGCTTTCATGTCGAGGTCGTCTGAGATGATCAGGTTGCGGTAACGAAGGCGCTCGCGGAGGATTTGCTTTAAGAAAATTTCGCTTAAGCTCGCGGGCCATTCGGGATCGATCTTCGGAAATTTAATATGCGCGGCCATGACGAGTTCCAGACGCGCCCGGAAAATTTTCTTAAATGGTTCGAGTTCGACCTTTTCAATCTCGTCGAGAGATTTGTGCTCGACCGGCAAATCGACGTGGCTGTCGATAAAAGTATTTCCGTGGCCGGGAAAGTGTTTTGCGCAAGGAATGACATCGGCCTTGATATAACCGCGCACGAGAGCAGAGCCCAGACGAGAAACGACTTCGGGATTGGAAGAAAGGGCACGGTCGCCGATAACGGTGTTTTCGGGATTCGTGAAGATGTCGATGCAAGGGGCGAAGTCGAGGTTGATGCCGACCGCCCGCAGCTCATCACCCATGGCTTGGCCGAAACGGAAGGCAACCGAAGTCGAGTCGATTTTTCCGACATGTGCGAGCGCGGGCCATTTGGTGAATGGGGGCTTAAGGCGATGGACGCGGCCACCCTCCATATCGATCGATATAAACAAGGGCGATTTGTCTGCCATCCGACTGCGAAGACTTTGGAGTTCGGCGACGAGTTCCCGAACTTGGGATGGCGACTCGACGTTGCGGCCCATGAGGATGATTCCGCCGATATTGTTCTTTACGATGAATTCGGCCTCGTCCGTTCCGAGTGAGTGGCCGCGAAGGCCCATGATGACTTGTTGTCCGATCTGCTGTCGCAACATTTCTCAACCTTTCACTGGCGGTCTTTTTGTCCATCGGCGGCCGAGGGAGGGGCTCCCTTGATCATGATTCCTTTTCCGCCGGGTATTCCTTCTTCTTTGGGCTTAGCATCCGTCGACGAAGGTTTTTGGTCTAATACTTTTTGTTTATGACTTGAAGTCGGGTTCATTTGCGGCGTTGTCTCGGCCGATCGGCGCGCGATGACATTGTCGCGACCCTTCGGAACGGAGCCGAAGAGAAGTGTCAATGTATTCGAGTTCACGGATTGGCCCGACGTCGCCTCTTGAATATTCGCGACGAGCTCTGTGGAAATCTTTTGAATTGGAGATGCGGTCGCGATCACCTCACCCTTGTGCGTGACCCAGCTTACGAATTTCGTCTTCTTGAAATTGTTCAGGACGCGGAACGTGCTCACTCCGTTCATCGTCTCCTCGCCACTAACATAAGCGTCACCATCGAAGATGTCGGCTTCTTCTTCCGCGATGGCTTTGTAGGCGTACTTCGCGCCCTTTTTGATTCCGTCTTTTCCCTGCAGCATCACGTACCCGAGAAAACTTGCGAGAAAAACGTCTTTTCCAACCTTCTTCGAGATTGTTCCCTGCTTTTGACCTTCGCGAACGAGCGCGGTCATCGTGTCGTTTTTGAAGTTGGCATCGATCGTGCGCGTTTGTTCCCCTTGCGCGGAGGTGTACTGAAAGCTGATCGGTTTGAAACCCGCAGTCGCGCGTGCCTTTAAGCTTTCGGTTAAGTTTCCGCCCTTCGCGTTGGTCTTGAGAAAGTAAGTGGTGGTGAATTCTTTTTTCTTTGAATCAAATTCGTATCTTTGAATCACGTAGCCGACATGGACGTCCTCGAGGAGGACTTTTGAGTAGCCTTCAAACAAAACATCGGCCTGTGCGGTCCGGGCGAGAAGGAGGAGAGCGCACGCAAAAACAAGGAGCGCGAAATGAGCAAGCCCGTACGAACGTCCGTTGATCACGACCATGGTCTGCATCCTTGATGGAACTTGCCGAAATCATTTCGGCTTTCGAAGAATATCAGCCAATCGATGCGGCGTCCACTTGTGGTAGATTAGAAGGGTAACAAAGCGAGAAACATGCCGGGCAATCGGGGTCAAAAGGTCATTCGCATCTTGGCGAACGAGATCGGTCAAATGTCGATCTTCGTCGCCCTGCTTTTTCAGGTTCTCTTTGTTCTGTTCGCGATGGTCGTGAACATCGGTATGCTCGTGCACGACAAAATCAATTTGCAGAATGCGGTGGACTTCGCCGCTTATTACGGAGCGCAGAGGCAGGCGGAAATCTTAAACGAGATTGCGCACCTCAATTACCAGATACGCCAGGACTATAAACTGCTCGCTTGGCGTTATAACGTTGTCGGAACCCTCGGCCGCCAGGGGATCAACGAGCACACCGAACAGTATCTGCCCCCTGCGCGAAAGAGAAACGCGGGGAGCATCACCGAGCAGGCCTACAATAACCCTGTTTACACGACGGAAGTTGATAAGACGCCAGCCGTTTGCGTCTCCAACCAAATGTGGTCGGATATGTTAAACCAATCCGGTCAGCCAGAAAATTATTGCTATTTGAAATACGGAACCGAAGTTCCACCGATTCCGGATGTCGTAAAGATTGCGCCCTTCGTTCCGCTCGTTGGGGTTTCGGAGGGGTTTACGAAGCAAGCCCAAGAGGCAAGACGCGTGAGTTGCGCCGAAGCGGGGCCACGCAACTGGGCGTTCGCAATTCAAATGTTTTACGCCTACAAGCAGTCGATCGCGATTCGGAAGAGCCTCGTATGGGAGCTTCGCAAGAATCTCGTTGATCCCGATTTCGTCGACCGTGAGAACCAAAAAGTGAAAGAGGGCGTTTTAAAAACGCTCATGAAAAATCTCACTAAAGCGAATGAGAGTTCGTTCGATGAAGGCGGGTTTGAAGTCCTTAACGGTCTTTCACTCGGGCAGTGCGCGCAGGGAAACGGAGCGTTCACGATCCAAGAGGTTCTGACGGCCCCGACACTTCTTTACGTTTATAATCAGCCATCAACGTGCGCGCCCCGGGTTGCCAATCACCAAGATATTGCGCCACTTGAGGGTCGCGAGTCGCAGTGGGACCCGAACGGGGCCATGAAACAACTTGCGAACGGCGAACCCGAGCCGACAAGTCCTCTCGCCTCTTCGTTGGGCTTCGAGAAGAACCCGTGGTGCATGGCCTACTACGGCGTGAAGGCGAGAACGCGTCCCTATAAACCATTTGCTCCCTTCGGGTCGGCGGTGACGATCGAAGCGCGCGGGTTCGCTCAACCCTTCGGCGGACGCGTTGGTCCTTGGTATAAAGAGCGGTGGACTCGAGGAGCCGATAAATCCGCAAACGGCGAACGAGTCGATAAATTGACCACTCCGAGATTAAATGCGGGGGCACTCGATTCAGAAAACAAGGCCGATCGCCTCTTGAATTACTCTCGTTACCCGGGAGACGAACTGGGTCTTAAATCTGTTCTAACCCTGGGTGCGCAGAGACAAACATTTCTTGATTACGAGAACAAAGGACGCGATCAAAAACTTCGTTTAAAATGGTTCAGCCATTTCGATGGAATCCCGAAAACGGGCGACCCGCTCGCCTCCGACGGCGACGGCAATCCATTTGAGAGCGCCGCGGGTCCGCTGCGGCGTGCAGAAGTCGCGGCTGTCGCACCCGATCTCTTCGATGCGACTTACTATTCCGTCGATCCGAAATTTTTCCTGAACTATGCGCAGACCGGGCAAGAGAGATTCTCGAGCGCCAACGGATTTGGCGGAAACAAGCTGCAGGAGTTTCAAGATCTCGGCGGAAAATTCGGTGAAGGGGACCTCGGAAAGTATAGCGTCGAGCAACAAATCAAAGACGCCCGCGAGAAGGGCTTTGATCAAGCCGTTCTCCCGAACATCTTTTACGCTCTCGAGGATTGGACGCACCTCTTAACCGCGTGGGCTCCGCATCGGGTGACGAACTATCAGTTTCCGGAAGAGCGATTCGCCAGATGCTCTTCAGCTGCGAAAGACGACCTGATGATTCCGGGGAAATGCATTCAAGGCGGGCGCGTCGGGTACTCGGTTCGTCTGATTTCGCGAGCGGCTTTAAACTTCAGCGGATGGAAGATCGGCGGCGAGGGAGAGGGCGAGGGGACGATTCTTAATCCGCCCGAGAGTGATTTCTAGTTGAGTCCCGTCTCAGTTTGAGACTGGGGGTTTATCTCTCCGTCGTTTCTCGATAATATTTCAAGTAAGCGCCATCCATTCCAGACGTTTGTCCTAAAGTGAGTCGCGAGTTCTTCCGATAAGTTTCCACCATGGGAAATTATAGGATCCTTATGCCGAAACACGCTCTCTTTGGCTTACTTCGCATTTTGATGGTCGCATTGATCATCTCTCCATCCGCGTTCGCTCAGATGCAACCGGATGAAACTCAGAACATCCCTCAGGGCGCACCTGCCGGAGGCGGTAAGCAACAACCGCAAGTGGATTGCGAACAAGGCGTCAAGCAGTGTGCGGCGGAATTCGAAGAAGCACGCAAGGCATGCACGACTCAAGACATGCAAGCCGGCATGAATCCGATGCAGCAACAACAGGCGCAGCAACTCGTCAACCAAGGAAACCAAGCCAACCAAAACGTCGGTCAGCAGGGGAACAATCAAGCGGGTCAGTGTCAGAACCAAGCGGATCTCTCGAAGATCTTGAGCGCACTTTCGGCATTGAAGGGTACAGCGTGTATGACTTCTGTGAGCTCGTGCGAGAGCACTTGCGAGGAAGTCGCAAAGGCTTGTCAGCGGAAAATGCAAGAAGAGCCTCAAAAGGCCGCGCTCCATCAGGCCCGCATGAATGTCGCCGCAAAGAAGATCAAGGCTTGCAGCGGTATGAGTGGAAACGGTGCCGCAGCGATGGCCCAAGCCGGCGCGATGATGATGAACATGTTCCAAAACCAGCAGTGTGCGCAGCAGACGAGCGCGGGTCAGGCATCACCGACTCCGCTTGCGAACGATTGCTCGAATCAAGCTTACGCGCAGGTGACTCAAGCCTGCATTTGCGCTCCGGTCGGCGCCAATCCTTTCGCGGATCCTCAAAATCCTATTTGCGGAAATGGCCAGGGTAAAACCGGAATCAATCCTTCTCTCAGTCAACCACTCGGGCCCTCGACACCCCCGGTTCCCGCAGCCGAAGAGGGATCGGAAGGTTCTATCGATCCCCGTCCTCTCGCCGAAATCAAACCGCAGTCGGGTAACAACACGATGGAAGGTGGCGGCGGCGGCGGTGGCTTTGGTGGCGGCGGCGGCGGAGGAAATTTCGGAAAACCGGGTGGCGGCGACGACGGCCCTGCGGGAAGCACCATCGATAAGAACGTCATCACCGGAACTTCCGGCAGTGGCGGCGGCGGTGGCATGATGGGTGGCGGTGGCGGCGGAGGAGGCGGTGGCCTCGGCAACTTCGGCGGGGCTGGCGGAGGCGGGGGCGAAAAGCTCGACCTCAGCCAATGGCTTCCGAAGGGTAAATACAAAGCACTGAATATCGGCGGAATGTCGATCAAACCCTACGATGGAATCACGGGCCCCATGGGACCATCCATCTGGGAAAAAGTGAGCAATCAATATCAGCAGCAAAAGCCGCGTTTGATCCCAGAGCGTTGAGGAGAGAGCCATGGTTAAATACTATCTGTTGATATCAAGTTTTGTGTTTTCGAGTTCGGCTCTCGCGCAGATGGGTGCCTCGGAGGCTGGCAAATCCGCTGGTGACTCCCAAGGCATGGCGCAAATGGCGTCGCAGCTCATGGGCGCGATGCTCATGCCGACTTGCGCTCAACAGCCTCCGCCACCTACGTGCCCGATGGGACTCATGGCCATGGCGCAAGCGGGAAGCCTCGGCGGAACGAAGAAGGGCGCCTACAACGCGGGTCAAATCATGCAAGCGGGTCAGTCCGGCACTCCCGACACGCTGGCTGGTCCCGGTGGAGCGTTAGAAGGCGGCGTCGCGAGACCCGATACCAGTGCCGCGCGGAAAGAATTAAAGAAAATGGGTTACGAACTCTCCGCCGACGGAGCGCAACTGACTTTGCCAAACGGAAAGACGATCCCGAGTGCCTCCTTCGCGACGGATGCGGGCATGTCGGCTGCAGGCTTTTCGGAGGCACAAATCTCTGACGCCAAGGTTAAGCTCGCCGAAGCACAGGCGAAGGTCTCATCAAAACTCAAATCACTTGAAGGTGGGTCTGAGGGCGGTGGCGGCGGAAGCGGATTAAAGACCGGCGGCGGACTCGGCTCGTCGTTGGTTTATCATTTCGGAAGCTCGCGAAAGAAAGACCGCTCGGCTCCGAATCTTTCGGGCATGTCGAAAAATTTCGGGAACGATAAGATTGGGGTCGCGGGCGATAATATCTTCGAGATGATTACCCGGCGCTACAAATCACAAGATGATTCGAATCTGTTCTTCAAGAACTAGAACTTGATTTCGTGACGAACGATCGCGGCTTCGAGAGCCGCGGCTCCCGGCAAGACGACGGCATTCTCCACCTGAGCATTCCGGCCGATCGTGGCTCCGTCGCTGATCACCGCAAAGCCTCTTAAGCTTGCCGTCTCGTGAATTCGTGCCTTCTTGGAAATTAAAAGTCTTGAGGCTCCATCCACTTTTAAGTCCATCTTCTCTGTCCAGTATCTCTCGCAGATTTCGCGCAGGCATTTGGCGTCTTCGCCTTTACCGTGGGCGAGGAGGTCCAGCGCTTCGTCGGTCGCATGGAGGAAGTCCTTCGGATTTCCCGTTTCGAACCAAGTAAAGGAATCGACGAGAACTTCAACCTTCTCGTGATTCGCGATGCCCGTAGCGAGAGCGTCGTAGAGAATGTTGCTCTCGCCCGCGGGCAGGTAGTTGAAGACCCGATCGCTTAGGAGCAGGAGGCCAATGTAGTGGTAACCCGTAACATCCGTTCCGAATTTGGAGCCATCTTTGCCGAAGCCGCGAACTCTTCCGTCGTTATCGGCCCAAACCCCTCCGAACTGAGTTCCGACGAGAGGGTGTTTCATGACGAGGATCGTAGCGAGCGCGCCGCTCTTTTCATGTTTCGTTAGAAACTCCCTCATGATCTTCGGATTGTGCGGAAGAATCACTTCGTCGCCGTTGGCGACAACGAAACTTCCCCCGCCTTCGAGAAGCTTTCGGGCTTTCCAGATCCCGCCGCCACTGCCGAGGGGAGTTCCGGGTTCATTGGAAAACGCAACGTCGAAATCCTTGAGCCGTGAGGCGAGAGCTTCGATCTGTTCCGGATGATGGTGAGTGTTGAGGACAAGACCGTCGATCTTGCCCGCTTGTTCCATGAGCGAAAGCGAATAGTAAAGGAGCGGGATATTTAGAAACGGAACCGCGGGTTTCGCGTACCGCTCGGTGATGGGACGAAGCCGCGTGCCGAGGCCCGCGGCGAGGATCATCGCTTTCATCTGTTTACCTTGCTCACGCTACGTCGAACTTGTTTTCGAAGACGCCCTGGTCAGTCAGTAGATTTAGGAACGAGCGATATTCATCAAACGAAGCCAGGCTCTTCTTTACTGTCTGCAAAGTCGGAGCGATGTACTTCAAATACCGCGTGTCATTTCGAAGATTGTAGAAGCTCGAGAAACTTCCGCACGCCTTGAAGCAACGCTGAATCGTCTGGACTTCGTAGATGCGCATGAACTTTTCAAGCGATGGGTCTTCAAGACGACCGCTCGGCGCTTTCACTTCGCGGCGGCGATCGAGGTAGTAGCCGATGAGTTCTCGCGCGATGGGCTCGTCCATGTTGACGTAAGAGTCGCGGAGGAGGCTCACGAGATCATATTGAACAGGTCCGAGGCGCGCATCTTGAAAATCGATGATGCGAGCTTTTCCGAGTTTCAACATCACGTTTCGCGAATGGTAATCGCGATGCGCGATGTACTTGGGCTCCTCGTGCAATGTCGTGCAGATCTTCACGAACACGCGCTCAAGCTCGCGCTTTTCGATCTCGGAGAGTTTGATGTCACAGAGCTTAACGAGCAGGTGATCGCGACCGTAGTTCAATTCCCAGAGAAGCTTCTCGACGTCGAATTCCATTTTGAACGCTGTGCAGTTGTTGCGATCAAACGTCGACGGATAATGCATTTTAATGAGTTCGTCGATCGCCTGGCGGTAAAACGGGATCGAGAGCTGTTGACTCTGGTTCTCCCAAAATTTTCTCTCGAGCGTGAGATCGCCGAGATCCTCGAGGAGCACGAGACCTTGGTCGGGTGCTTTCGCGATGACGGCGGGCACGGCGACACCATGTTTGGCGAAGTGGTCGCGCACGCTTAGGAAAGGGTAATTCCCGTCGTCCTTGAACGGCTCCCATACCATCAGGACGAAAGCCTCGCTCTCGGTCGCCACGCGATAGTAGCGACGGGCCGATGCATCTCCCGCAAGTTGGAAAACTTCAAATTGTTTATGGCCGGTCTTCTTCTCTAATGCTGTTTGCAAGAAGGAATCGAATTCCTTCTTGTCTTCGCCTTTTATCGGAGTCATGCATTTTAGGCTGTCAGAGAAGAGCCTGAAACGCAAGACACCGGTCAATGAACAATTGGATGGTTCGGATCTAAAGTTTGAATGTGAAACGGCACGTAGTGGTCACCGTGTCTGACACTCGCGCGCGAACGCTCGTAGAGATGCTCGAGGCTCGCATTGATGAAGCCGAGAGTGATCTGTTCCGGTGACTTATCTGTCCACTGCAGTTGCGAGTGACAGAATTGCTCCATCAAGTGCGGAAGGATTTTTCTTTCCTGCCCGGGCTCGAGCGAGGTGAGTCCCGCGATTACATGAGGCATGTCACCCGCAGGCTTCGTCGCGAGGTACTCCGCGAGCTTGAGTTGCTGATGAGTCGAGAGTGCCTCAAGATCCTTGATGAAGAGCGAGACGGCTCCCAGCTCCTTAAGTCCTTCTCTGCTATCGAGAACATCCGACGGTAAATCAGAAAGA
>SXSP01000142.1 GCA_005792225.1 Bdellovibrionales bacterium
GCCTTCGAAATCGTCGTCGTCTTCGTCGTCGTCATCATCCGAAGCTTGATCGTTTTCCGAGAAGTTGTCGTCTTCCATGTCTTCCGACTGAGAGACCGCGCCTTCAGCGCCTTCCTCTTCGTCGTCGACTTCGGAATACGACTCATGCTCCATCTCATGATCGTTTTCGTCATTCATGAGGGGCATTTGAGCCGCTGCGGGTTTGTTGGTTTCTTTTACCGAAGCTGAAGCTTTCGGAGCAGCCTTTTTCGCCGGAGTGGCTTTCTTAGCCGTCGCTTTGGGGGCAGCTTTCTGAGTCGCTTTTTTAGCGGCCTTCGGAGCGGCTTTCTTAGTCGCTTTTTTTGCAGCCTTTTTCGGAGCGGCTTTTTTCGCGGACGCCTTCTTAGTTGCTTTTTTTGCCGTCGCCTTCGCCGTGGTTTTCTTTGCGGCTTTCTTCGTTGCGCTCTTCGTTGCTTTCTTAGCAGCCTTTTTCTTGGCCATTCTCGATTCTCCCTTTGAATGTCCTAAAGTATCCGTGTCGATCGTTGGTGTGCTCAGAGGACACGCCTCAAAACAGACCCCACTGTAAACTAAGAAAACTGGCGTTGCCTAGAAAAAAAAGCCCGCTCCTAGAGAGCGGGCCAGTTGTTTAGATATGTTCTCCAGAGGGAAATCTCGACTTAGAGATTGTCCTCGATGATACGAGCGATGTCGTCGGGGAGCGCGACGGCGATGAAGAATCCACCGTCGGACCCACGGAACGTACTCGCCTTCAGAGTGTGGAGATAACCCCAAGTCTTCGTTTGATCCTGGTTCTTGATCGGGAACGAAAGATCGGCGAGGGGATCCAGCGGCGAGTTCACGAACACGCCCACGACGTTCTTTCCGAGATAGATCGTCGCACTAATATCAGTTAAGTTTGTCAGGCGAACGGCTTCAGACGGAAGTTCACCGTCAGGAACTCCAGGAAGCGGTCTTCCATTCGGGAGCTTCGTCGGGTCTCCGAAATCCACGCCCTTTACCAATGACGCGAGCGGAACGTGAAGCGTCAAAGCCGCCTTACCGTCTTCCATCGGGTCGAGTTGAACCTTCGTTCCCGGGAACTTCGGCAAATCAAGCGAAAGCTGCGTGTCGTTAAGGTAGCCGTCGGCGGGAAGGGGAAGAGTAATGACGAGTTCCTTATTCACCTTATCTAACTTTAAAACCTGCGAGCCCTTGAACTCGCTATTGCCGCCGACCGAGCCGGCGACTTCAAGTTTACCCCAAGCGCCGCCCAATGGGCTTCCGGGATTCGACCCGTCGGTGTCAGTGGAGCCGTTACCCGCATCGGCGAGTGTCGACCCGACGGAGGACTTATAGCCAGAACAAGCTGTGAGCAGACTTGAACTCATCATTAGAGCGCAAGCCGAGAGGATCATCAGAGCTCGGTTATTCCGTTGGAGATTTCTGGTCTTCATTCTTGTCATCCTTCCAAGCAGGGAAACACGGATTTTCCGCGCGCCCCGCACTGGAGACTCTTCGGGGTGATGACCTTTGGGCTTAAGGACAACTCCCGGGAATAATTGGAAAAAATTTAGTCACATTCCCAGACTTCGGTCCCAGACGAAATCCACGCGTTCGAGAGCCGAAAAACACAGGTCAAGGGGCTACAAAAAAATTGGCAGGGCTCTTCCGAAGTTCGAAAACTTTGTCGTCGGAAACGACATCGAGTCAAAAAAGAACCCGGAGCTTTTGACGGCTCCGGGTCCAGGTTGTGCTAATCAATGCTGCTGATCATTTTTCCGAATCGAACTCTTAAACCGAAATCAACCGATCAACTTGAGAGCCAATTGGTCTTTTCCGTTCGCCTGAGCGAGAGTCGAAGTGTTCGCTTGGAGCAAGATGTTGTTTCTTGTCATCTCAGCGGTTGCGTTCGCTACGTCAGTGTCACGGATACGAGAGTTCGCAGCCGACATGTTCTCTTCGAAGACACCCAAGTTCGAGATCGTCGAAACGAGACGGTTCTGGAGTGCACCGAGGTTTGAACGCATGCGGTTGACGTTCTCTTGAGCTTGGTCAAGTTGCGAGAGGGCCGTTTGCGCGCCTTCTTTGCTCGCGTAGTCTACGCCAGCGAGGCCGAGAGCATCGATCGTAGCGGTGTTTTCGCTAGCGACGTAAGAGATGCGGTCTTCACCTTCGTTGTTGTAGATACCAATTTGGAAGTCGTACGTGGGAGTCGAACCGTCGAGGAGCTTCGTTTTGCCCCAAGTCGTTACGTTGGCGATACGCTGCATCTCGTCCTTGAGCTGCCCGACTTCCTTATTCATGAAGCTGCGCTCAACGTCGCCGACCGTGTCGGAAGACGCTTGGATACCGAGTTCGCGAAGGCGAACGATGATGTTACCGATTTCGTTCAGACCACCTTCAGCGGTTTGAACCAGCGACACGCCGTCAGAGGCGTTGCGGTTTGCTTGACGAGTCGAGCGGATCTGTGCTTTCAAGTTTTCGCTGATCGCGAGACCTGCGGCGTCGTCTGCCGACTTGTTGATACGGCTGCCGCTCGCGAGCTGCGCCATAGAATTGTTAACTTTTGCTTGGCTCTCGCCCAGAGTACGCTGCGCGTTTACTGAAGCGACGTTTGTTGAAATACGAAAACCCATGGAATCCTCCGTTAAAATTTAAACTTCATAAATCAAATCCTCCTTGTGTGTACTTACCCCCGTCTTTTGCGCGCGGGGAGTGGCATCCGAGCCTTGTTGTACGATCGTTGAGAAACAATCTATTCCTTGTACAGAACCTATCGTCCTTGAAGCGCCTCCTTCCTCGTAACTTTGATCGTTCAAGAGAGAGTCTGACCAAACCCCCTGGAGCTCCTGCTCCCAGTGGATCGTGATCGCATGATCACAGCTCACATCCGAGTTGCATCATCGATCACGCGAGACTATTCGACGTTGGGGACGGATTCTTGACAGGACATGAGACCTGTTCGATCAAAGCAACAGATCTTTGACGCAAATTCGGTCCGAAGTCGGGTTTTCCGAGAGGAAAAAGCCTACCTAGGTCGCGCGACTAAGATGCGGTTCTAGACTCAAATCAAGGACGAAGAACATGGGCCAAGAACATGAATCAGTTGCGAGATTTTTTCTCGAGCGTCTCGGCGAGTTGATTCAGATTGTCCGCGAGATCGGTGAACTCATCACCCGCGCGAAGCTTTAAGCGTGCTTGATAGTCACCTTGAATGAGCTTGTCGAGAAAGCGCTTCACCGCAACCATGGGACCGTAAATTCGTTGAGTGATGCGAACACTCGCGTAGGCCGCAGCCGC
>SXSP01000143.1 GCA_005792225.1 Bdellovibrionales bacterium
CCTGCCAAGACTCCAAAAGGATATGCCTCGGGATCTTTTGGTCCAACGACTGCTGGACGAATGGATTCCTATGTTGAGTATTTTCAAGCACTCGGCGGCTCGTTAATAATGCTTGCTAAAGGCAATCGCTCCAAGCAGGTAAGCCAGGCATGCAAGAAAAATGGTGGTTTCTATCTATCTTGCAATTTCGTATTCGTTAAAGAAGCCACGCGCACCGAAGAGCTCCATCGTCTGCGTGGTCACTTCACTGGCGGTCGCGCCAGAGAACAGTTTTGCCATACTCGCCTCTTTGACCGCAGGCAAACCTTCATCCCAAGTGGCAGCGGCTCGGCAAGTGAGTAGCCACGCCGCCTCCGTCTTCGTGTGAAGACGTGCGAGCAAGTGGCGAATCGCGCCTTGATCGAGGAGAGGTTTTCCGTAGCGTTCAGTGTCGAGGAGACGCTCCTGTGTCAGGTGTAGGGCCTTCATCGCGATCCCGACTCCGAGGGCGCCGAGGAGAGTTTTACTTCGATTCAGACAATGCGTGAGAATTCTGAGCCCCCCTCCGGGTTCTCCCAGAAGGTTTTCAGAAGGGATGAAAGCTTTGTTGAAATAGATGGTTCCGGTGTTTGCCTTCTTCCATCCGATCTTATCCATAATAGGGCCGCGCTCGACGCCCGGGTTATCACCGCGGATATAGAAGCACGAGACGCCCAGGTCTTTTCCGTTCTTATCGATGAGTCGCGCGAAGACGGTGATATGAGACGAGTACGTGGCGTTCGTGATGAAATTCTTTTCGCCCGTAATCTCGAATCCGCCCTTCACTTCGCGTGCGACGGTGCGGGTATTAATGAGGTCAGATCCTGTCTCACCCTCCGTCATCGCGAAGCTCCAGAGGCTGTACTTAGACATGTAATCGCGACAAATTTTTTCTTTCAACGAAGGCGAGGCGTAGAGGATGGGCGCCGAGTACCCAAGCATATTCCCGATGAACGTTGCGGCCGCGCTCGCTGAGCCGTAGCCGAGTTCACGAACGATCCAGCAGAGATCGATGACGCTCGCCTCTTTTCCGCCGAACTCTTTTGGGGTCACGACTTGCATGATTCCTTGTTTGTAGAGTTCCTCGTAGATGGCGAAGTTAATTTTCTGACCCTCGGGATCCCGAGCGTTTTCGGGCGCGATAACTTCGTTCACATATTGACGAAGCCACGTGAGATCCAGTTCGGTATCGAGATTCACCGCACGCAAACCGTTCATCATCCCCACCCCTTATATAAACAAACTTAATTTCCCGGTGAATGATTCGGTTGAAAGCTCGCGTGCCTAAATGAAATCCGCGATTAATTTTCGATGCTCGAAATTAATCGCCTTCGATTTAGCTTAAAAAGCGTGCCAATGGATCGGGCGCGCCTTGTCAGAGACGCTCCAGTCTGACTCAACAATAATTATTCATGTGCCGAATCAAGGAGATCGCTTGGCACTTAACCACGTTTGAGACGGGCACCCTCGGTGCCCCGCATGAGACGCATCAGATTGGCTTGAAGGTGCTAACAAAAGCCGCGATCGCTCCGGTCTTGTCGAAAAGTGGCGCAATGTATTTTGGCTGTATGAGCTTGCCCGCGTGGAGCCTGGATTGTAACTCACGCACCTCGTGGGTTGGAATGAGCGCCGAAACGACCCCCGTGATCTCGTGCTCGATGAGCATTCGCGTGAACTCGATGTAATGCTCCGTGATTCGATGGTCGCGCTCGTAGAGGTCGTACCACGGAACCGTGTAGATCTCCTCGAGCGTGTAGCGAACCATCCTGAAAAACTTCGCGGAGTTGAAGATCATCTTCGAGTTTCGGTCGTAGACCTCGACGATGTGGTCATCGTGAATCAAAGAATAGAAGTCAACTGGCGGAACGAGATCAAGCTTCTTCACCATCGACTTCACCGTCGAGAGATTCCCGATCTGTTGCTCGCGCGAGGTCGCTTCGATGAGCACGTCAAAATAATTCTGCACCGTAGAGACGACGTCCAACTGTTCGTTTCGAGGAAGCGCATGAAAATTCGGGAGCGTATCACTTTTATATGGGATGACTCGAATCCCTTCCCTCTCAAGGAGCGCCGAGAGATCCTCGAGGAGACGCTGAAATGAGATTGAGAGTGAGAAATTCCCCGTATCCGAACCAAATCCATGGTCGCGACGAATCTTGAAGTCCAAGGCGTCCTACCTCCGCTGTCTAACATTTTGCGGGACCAAGGCCTGGATTTCCACGACATACGTTTTGTTGCCAAGGCTCCGACGAACCGGACGAAGATCTCATTTCGCTCCAATTATCCCGGCGTTAGGCTAGATCTGATACGTTTGGGTGAAAAAAATTGAGACACCCCTCAAGCCTCAGAATGAGACGCCGAAGAGTTGGGTAAGAACAAGAACCCATGGAACCAACCGAAGACGGTTCCGCGAAGCACCAAGGATCGGAGCTTCGGGTTACTCAAGGAGGAGGCAAGTATGGGTCTTCGTATTAATACCAACGTCGCCTCACTGAACGCCCAACGAAATTTGATTGGGACTAAGTGGGGGTTGGACAAGAGCTTGGAGAAGTTGAGTTCGGGTTACCGAATCAACCGCGCCGGCGACGACGCCGCGGGACTCGCGATCAGCGAAAACCTGCGCGCACAAATCAGAGGCTTGAAACAGGCCTCAAGAAACGCACAAGACGGTATCTCGCTCGTGCAGGTGGCGGAAGGTGGTCTCAACGAGATCTCCTCTATCCTGATCCGCTTGCGCGAACTCGCGGTCCAAGCCGCTTCAGATACGATCGGTCCCGTCGAGCGTCAGTTCCTGAACGTGGAATATGACCAGCTCGTGTCGGAAACCGACCGGATCGCCGACGGCACCGAGTTCAACGGAACTCAGCTCTTGAGCGGAACGGGCTCGATCCTCGACTTCCAAGTCGGAACGCGGAACGACCCGAATATCGACAGACTCTCGTTCGATGCCTCCAAGGCCGACGCGAACAGCGCCGCCCTCGGCATCAACTTGACGAGCGTCGCCGATAAAGCATCAGCACAGAACTCCCTGGCGGCAATCGACTCGGCGATCGTGAGTGTCTCGGCGATGAGAGCGGACTTTGGTGCGATCCAAAACCGACTCCAATCGACGATCGGCAACATCGCGGTCAGCGTGGAGAACTTGTCTGCAGCGAACAGCCGTATCCGTGATGTGGATATCGCCGAAGAAACTGCGGAGCTCACGAAGAACAACATTCTCTTGAATGCGGGTACTTCGGTGTTGGCTCAGGCGAACCAAACATCACAGACAGCGCTCTCGCTCTTGAACAAATCCTTCCAAGGTTAATTGGGCTCTGACTCGTAAGTCTGTCCAGTCTACTTGAGGAACTTAGAATATCGGATACAAGGGGCCAGTGTGCGAGCCGAGGGCATGGATGCCAAAGCTCAAGGCGCGCTCCCCGACAGAATAAAGGCTACGTCTTTATTCTGGCGAATGACTAGCTAACTGTTTTCCTGCTCATCGGGGCTGAGACCCAGCCCCGATATTTGGAAATCACTTGGTGAATGTTTTTGGAATTTAAACTGAAGCGAACGATCCAAGCTCGACTTACTTGTCCTTGGTGCGTTCTTGGCAATAACGGTGGATTTATGGGTGCCCCAAAGCGTCCAAAATTACAGCGAAGCCTCACGGCGGATGGCACGGAGTTCTACTACTACCGTAAACCGTCAACTCGCGACACCAAGTCAACGCCGAAGAACGAGAAGACAAAGCCGCGGCCCCCGGTGCGCGTGCGAAAGAGCAAGCTAGGTTGATTGTGCTTCGGTAAAATATTGATCGTGACCTTGCACATCGTCGCTCATTCACTTGTGCGCTCGTGCGTTTGTCATCGGTCGCCATGGCTGCCGTGTTTGCCGGGTTTGCCCATGGTTGGTGACTTTTGCGTGACGGTTCTTTTGCCGTTTGTCTTCCATCTTGGAAGACCCGTTCTCCTCCCCTCTCTCAAGGGTGGAGAATCAAAATCTTTTTGCGCCTCCGCGCGAACAAATCAAGATAAATAAAATTTGTAGAACTTGAAAATCTGGACTCTCGCTCGTTCGTGAAAAATCCGATCAGTAGCCGGGTGAATATTTATTTCACTCGAAAAACGAACCAAGTACCGCGGCACACGAAGTGCTCGTAAACCAACGGATGGTTATTGATCAAGGAGGATCTACCATGCAAGGAGGATAGTTATGGGAATGCGTATATCAACCAACGTGGCGTCTTTGAACGCCCAGAAGAACCTCGCTTTCACGCAGCGTGGACTGAACAAGAGCTTAGCTCGTATGAGCTCTGGTTTCAGAATCAACGAGGCAGCCGACGATGCGGCGGGCCTGGCGATCAGCGAAAACTTGAAGGGACAGATCCGTGGCTTAAGACAGGCCAACCGGAACTCGAACGACGGTATCTCGCTGGTTCAAGTTGCTGAAGGTGGTTTGAACGAAGTATCGAGCATGTTGATCCGCCTGCGCGAGCTCGCGGTCCAAGCGGCTTCTGATACTGTCGGCGATACCGAGCGCAAGTTCCTTGATACGGAATATCAGCAGCTCAAGTCGGAAATTCAGCGTATCTCTGAAGTGACTCAGTTCAACGGAAGAGATCTGCTCAACGGAACCGGCGGTATGCTCGACATCCAAGTCGGCGTAAACAACGACGCCTTCAAGGATCGGATCTCGTTCAACGCTTCTGCAGCCAACGCAAGCCTTGAGGCACTTGGTATCGTAGCGGAATCTGTCGCGATGAAGGAAGGCGCTCAAACGTCCATCGATGCGGTCGACAAAGCGATCGTTCAGGTGAACGCGATCCGCGCGAACTTCGGCGCCATGCAGAACCGCCTGCAGTCGACCATCGCGAACTTGGCCGTCGCTGACGAAAACTTGTCAGCCGCGAACAGCCGAATCCGCGACGCCGACATCGCTGCCGA
>SXSP01000144.1 GCA_005792225.1 Bdellovibrionales bacterium
AGATGAAGATGGCGGCCGTGTACGCGCTCGCGAAACTCGCGCGCGAAGACGTCCCGGAGAAAGTGTCTCAAGCTTACGGCGGCCAACACTTTTCATTCGGCCCCGAATATCTGATTCCGAAGCCCTTTGATCCGCGCGTTCTTCTTTGGGTCACGCCCGCCGTCGCGAAAGCGGCGATGGACTCCGGCGTCGCTAGGATCAAAATCGACGACTTCCAGGCTTATCGCGACAAACTCGAGGCTTTCCAGGGAGCGAAGACCGGCTTCGTTCGCACGGTCATGCACCGGGTGAAAAATCAAGCTAAGGCCAAGGGCGAAAAACAACCTTTGATTATCTTCCCCGAGGGATCGAGCTCGAAAGTCTTGAAAGCGATGCACGTCATCGTTCAAGAAGGCATCGTTCGCCCGGTTCTTCTCGGATATCCCGATCAAGTTCGCGCTCAGATCACGCAGCTCGGGTTTCATGAACTCCTCGAGATCCCGATCGTTCATCCTTCGCAACATCCGAAGTTCAAGGAATACGTCGAGCGCATGTATGAAATGCGCCAGCGCAAAGGCGTCATGTGGCGCGAAGCTGAGCGGTTGATGTCGAATCCGGATTACTTCGCCGCCATGGCCCTCCACGTAGGAGATGCCGACGGAATGGTGACCGGCGCGACACAAAACTACGCCGATTGCGTGCGTCCGATCCTGGAGCTCGTGGGACCTGGAAAACGTCGCACGGCTTCGGGCCTAAACCTCGTCATGTTTAAGAATCGCATGTTTTTCTTCGCCGATACCGCGGTTAACATCAACCCGTCGGCCGAGGAAGTCGCGACCATCGCCATCCACGCCGCACGCGTGGCTGAGTATTTCCGCATTCAGCCCCGGATCGCGATGCTCTCGTACACGAATTTCCGTTCCAAGGGCGAAACTCCTTCGAAGATGAAAGAGGCCGCGGCCATCGTGAAGAAGAACTATCCCCACTACATCGTCGACGGCGAGATGCAGGCGGATACGGCCGTGAACCCCGAAATCGTGGAGCGAATCTTCCCGTTCTGCGAGATTAAGAATGGAGCGAACATCCTCGTGTTCCCGAACCTCGACGCTGGAAATATCGCCTATAAATTGGTACAACAGCTGGGTGGAGCCGAGGTGGTCGGGCCCTTCCTGATGGGAGTGAAAAAGCCCGCCAACGTTCTCCAGAGGACCTGCACCGTGGAAGACATTGTCAACACCACGGCCTTCACCGCCCTGGAAGCCCAGGCGATGACAGAGATGGCCTCGACAGTCCGCGATTAATGAGATCTGGGCCGCGAAAAACGGCTCAAGATTAGATCTTGTTTAATTAAGGATTGTTTGCGTTAAAATAGGAATTAACCGGGACACCGAGAAGGAGTGTCTCAGTTTGAGACTGTTTCGGCTCTTTGAATTCGGCTCTTTAGAAACGGACTCGCGAAAGAGAGTGCTTCCCGATGGATGGTCCACCGGGGGCTTCTGGTAAATCAGAAAGCTAAGTTACAGAGGTATCGTACGAACACGAATAAACCCAAAGTGACCCAAGCAGCTCCGGAACGCGAATCCCTAAAACAGGAGTTTCGGAGATAGGAACATCAATCATCAGACCCCAAGAACGAGTGATCGTGATTGGCGTCGGACTCAAGTCGGAATCTTTTGTCGATTTGAAAGAAAGCCTGGCAGAGCTCGAAGAGCTCTCGATCGCGGCGGGCGGTGAGGTTGTCGGAAGCCTCACCCAAGTTATGACCCAGTACAACCCCGCCACCCTCATCGGCACCGGAAAAGTCGAGGAAGTCAAAGAACTGGTGAAGGAAGCCCAAGCGACCGTCGTCGTGATGGACCATCACCTCTCCGGCATTCAATGCCGTAACCTCGAACAAGAGTGGGGCGTTCGCGTCCTCGATCGCAACCAAATCATCCTCGACATCTTCGCGATGCGCGCCCAAACCTACGAAGGGAAACTCCAGGTCGAACTCGCACAGATGCTCGACCAACTCCCGCGCATGGTTGACGCCTGGATGGGCTCTCTCTCCCGTCAAGGTGGCGGAATCGGTACACGAGGTCCCGGTGAAACCGCCCTCGAAATGGATCGTCGTCGCGTTCGCGACCGGGTAAAGGCAATCAAGAAACAACTCGAAACCGTGCGCTCAAACCGCTCGCAACACCGAGCCTCGCGCAAGCGAAACCAAGTCCCCTCCTTCGCCCTGATCGGCTACACGAACTCGGGTAAATCAACCTTGTTGAATACGCTCACGAAGTCCCAGGTCCTCGCCAAGGATCAGGTCTTCGCAACCCTCGATCCCACGACCCGCAAAGTCCATCTTCCCGAAGGACCCAGCGCCGTCCTCACCGACACCGTGGGATTCATCCGCAAGCTTCCGACCCAATTGATCGAAGCCTTCAAGGCCACGCTCGAAGAGTCCGCCGAAGCCGACGTCCTCGTTCACGTGGTCGACCTCTCCAGCCCGCAGATGGCCACCCAAACCGAAGTCGTCAACCAACTGATCAAAGAGTTCGGCTGGGAATCGAAGCCCCTGATCACCGTCTACAACAAGGTCGATCAAGCCCCCTTCGAAAAACAATTCCAAGTAAAGGCCTTCCCGCGCGTCTTCGTCTCCGCCCTCACCGGCGAAGGCATCGATCGCCTGAAGCGAATGATGGTCGAAACCATCCAAAGCCTCCATCAAGAAGTCGAACTGTTCTTCCCCAAATCCGAAGAACACCGCATCTACGAACTCGGCCGCGAAACCCAAATCACCCGCAAAGAAGCCGCCTCCGCCGGCACGGTCTGCTCCGCCTACCTCACCCCATCCCTGCTGAGCCGCTGGAAAGAATACCTCGTCACCGCATGAACCGTTGGGCGGGCTGGGTTCGGGTGCGGGGCTCGGGGCTCTGGGTTCGGGTGCGGGGGTTCGCCCCGCGCGCGGGCCGGAGCGGCGGGCGCCGAGTGCTCGGGCGATCGCCTGCGGCTGCTGGAGTACGATTCGCTGCTGGGACGGGTTCGCCCTGAGTGGTGGCGCACCCTCGGTCGGGGCGAAGGGCACATTGTCCGAAGAAGACACGAGACGGACAGCAACTCGCGGGCGATCCCGACTGTGGATCTTGCGTCCGCTGAAGGCGGCGGGACCGCCCCCTTACAACTTCCGCTCTCAGAAGGTAATCTCGCAAAAGTTGGGGATCGCCCGTCATCATCCGCACAAGATAATTTCGCGCGGGCGAAGGGATCTACGCCTTCTGTGTCCGAGCGCGCAGGTCCAAACGAGCCTGTCTTCGAGTCTGCGCATCTTTATGTCTTCGAATTTCCTCGGGAGTCTGAGGAAGAACCGGCGGAATGATCGCGGGTTTCTTATCACTTCCGAGCGCAACAAACGTGAGATATGCACTCGCCGTGTGAAACATCTCGCCCGTCATCGGATTTTCCGCGTCGACTCTCACGCCGACTTCCATCGAAGTTCGTCCGGCGTAGTTCACGCTCGCTTTGAGATTCACCGTCCATCCATTGAAGACCGGCGCGACGAATTGGAGCGCGTCGACACTGGCCGTGACGCACGCTTTGCGCGAGTGCCTTTGCGCCGCGATCGCTCCGCAGATGTCGATCCACGACATGACCACTCCGCCGAAAATGCTCCCGAAAGAATTCGTATGCTGCGGAAGCACAAGCTCCGTCATCGTCACTGCAGATTCTGAAACCGGACGCGGCTGAATCAAGCTGATCTCCTTTGCTGATGGCCAGAGTCAGTCATATCGCTTTCGCTCTATTGATGTCACGGGTTTGGGGGTGCGGGGGATCGCCCCGGCTTCGGCTCCGGCAGCTCAAGGGCGATCCCCCATCCCCCGAGGTCAAACATCGTCCGCGTCACTCCGCGGCTACTCACCCATCGCCCGCATGAGCCCGAAGGGGCGATCCCCACCCGTCCGCACAAACAT
>SXSP01000145.1 GCA_005792225.1 Bdellovibrionales bacterium
CTTGATCGCCGCACGCTCATATCCAGAAAGGGCGACGTCGTAACGGTCGCGTTCGTGGGTCTCGTTTCCGAAGTACTTAACAGTTTCATAATTCAGAAGGCTGTCGATGGCTTTCGTGTTGGCCTCGGAGTCTTTCTGATTCATGTCTTTTCTGAACTTCACGCGCCATTCGGTGATGCTCAAAGTGTATGCGACGTAGCCGATGATCGTAACGAAAGTCACGACTGCCACCGGCCAACCGAAATTCCACCACAGAATGCCCGCCACAAGTAAAACTTCAACGAGCGTCGGAAGAATATTAAAGAGCAAAAACGAGAGCACCATCTGGATGCCGCGAACGCCTCGCTCGAGAGCCCTGGAGAGCCCGCCTGTTTGTCGATCCAGGTGAAAAGAAAGAGAGAGCGCGTGGAGATGTTCAAACGTCTTAAGGCCCACGGTTCGCTGCGTGTGCTGGGTGACGTTTGCAAAGACATAGTCTTGAGCTTCCCCGAACGCCTGGGTCAGTACACGCGCCGTCGCGTAAGCAATGACGAGTCCGATCGAGAGCGATGCTCCCTGAGCTACCACGCCTGACGGCGTGGACGGCGCAAGGCTGTCGACGGCGCTCTTTAAAAGGAAAGGAACGGCGACGTTGACGGCCTTTTCGGCGATCAAGAAAACGAAGGCGAGCACCACCCGAAACCGCAGGTCCGAGCGCCCTGCGGGCCAGAGATAGCTAGAGAGTTCTCGCAGAGTTTTTAGAGTTTCATTCTTCAAAACGTCCAGCCCGCCAGGAGAATGGGCTCACCCTGGCTCGAGACACCGGGGAATACGAGCGGCCGCCACGCGCTCCTTTGACTGTTTGCCTCGCCGCGATTTTCCCGAGTTACGATTCGGCCCATGCTGTAGCCGAGAGCGACGGCGATCGGAAAATCACTCCACCAATGGATGCTCGTCGCGGCGAGCCCAAAAGAAATCCAGCCGAGAACGGGGAGCCCAACGTACGGAATCCACTTCTGTTCAGGATAATTCTCATAAATCACGATGTAGGTGGTCGTCGCCGTCGAAAGGTGGCCGCTCGGAACGGCGTCGTATTTTTGAAAGTCTTTGTTGTACTCCAGTTGATCCGGAAACATTCTCCAAACGCCGGTTCTTGTCTCCGAGCTAAAAGGACTTTCCCTTCCCGTCGTGTGCTTGATGACCTGAACGACAATTCCCGTAGCCAAAATCGCCTCGGTGATCTGCGATGCGGTTCTGATGGCGCGCTTGTTTCCCGTGGCTGTGCCGGCGGCTAAAAATCCACCGACGATGCCAAATTGGAAGAATCCGTCACCCATACTGACGCCGTAATTGGAGAACTGGCGAACCGAGTTGTTCTCGCGCTCGGGAATCGCCGCCGCTCTCCAACTTTCATAATCTGTTTTTACGGTGATCGCGGTCATCGCCGCGATCCCGAGAACCAAGCCGCGGTTTTCAGGTTCGAGTGCAGCTTTACCAAACTCCCGAAGATCCATCGGCAAATCCGTGACGACTTCCCAGAAGCCGGGCACGCGGACCGAATCGTCAGCCGGAGGAGCCTCTTTCAGCGCCCAAGCGGCCTGCGGCAAAGCGAACGAAATCGCGAGGAAGAAATTGATCAACGATCTGAAAATGCTCACAGAAGAAACCCAAGGTTGAGAGAAAATCCGTTCATCTGATTGGGCCCGGCCGCTGCCGCGTGGGCATTGGCGTGAACGAGAACGCGGGCGAAACTCGAAGCTCTCCATCCGTAACCTAATGCAATTTGCCCGAAGACGCCGTCGCGATTTGATTCTTCGACCCGGGAGCCCGGTGAAGAAGGGTATTCTCTACGTTGATAGATGCGTGTTGACCCCAAGTCCGCTCGTCCGAACCATCCCAGGCCCATTACGTCACCGGGGAAGTAAAGAGTCGATACCGCGACGTTGTAGGTTTGGACGGCGAAAGAATCATTCTCGCCCCATTTGCGGGCGACGTTTTCGAAAGTCCAATGCGCGACCCCGCCGACCGCGAACCCAGGGCGAAACTTTCGGTAAATGCCGGGAAGATCGAAGTAGCCAGCTTGCGGGCTTTCACCACCGCGCGCCTTCTGCAGATCGATCAACCGTTGAGTTTCTCCATCATAGGCGGGGCGTCCGAAGCCGGTTCCGATGTAAAAAAACCAGTTGTCGTCACCGAGGTCGCGAGATGCGGCTTGGGATTGACTCGAATTCGCGCTCTCCTGCGCCAGGACCGGGGTTGCGGCGAATGTGAGGAAAGCAATGAAGCTCAAACCCAGAACCGACTGAACCCAAAACCGACGTACTTCAAAAGACACTTGTGATTTTCCTCGTTTGCGAATCGCCAATTTCATTCTAAGTTCACGTCGATGGCAAAAAAATTTTGATGGTTGGCCTAAGGAGATTGAGTTTTACATTCGGATGTAAGCTCGATACACGTCGCCGGCCCGTCATCGCGGGTTGAAGTTGGCGATGAGGGTGGCGAACCGACGCGAACATATTTCTGTTGCCATTGCGGGTCATGA
>SXSP01000146.1 GCA_005792225.1 Bdellovibrionales bacterium
CCTGGTTTGCGCTGTCTCACGTGACGGTTATCTCCTTCGTGTCAGTGAGGGGTTGCGCATTCACCTCGGGGACAACTTGGTCGGCCGCCACTTCTCGGAAGTTTTTCACGCCGAAGATTTTGCTCTGTTGACCCCTGAAGTGACCGCGGGCATTCGGAGCCAAAAAGGATTTACGAATAGAAGGGCGCGATGTTTACGAGCCGATGGGTCGTGGATGCAGGCTGCGTGGTCGGGAGGCGCATCGAATGGCGACCAGATCATCTGCGTCGGAATGGAGATCGCCGATTCACCTTCCGTTGGCGAAGACCAGCAACGCTGGTTCGAGAACATTCTTGATTACCTTCCCATCCCGCTCATGTTTCTCGAACCGGGCACCGCCCGAATGCTCTTCGCAAACCGCAAGGCGCTTGAATTGAGCCAAGGGAAACTCGCCGACAAGTCCACGCCCGAAGACTACTTCGCGATTTACAAAGTGACTGATGCCCGGGGCGAACCCGTGGCACTCGATCAGCTCCCGGCGGTTCGGGCCGCCCGCGGCGAAGTCGTCCATGATCAGGAACTCGTCTGGCACACCGATGCGGGCCCCATCTGGTTTCTCGCACGCACGGTCTCGATTCCGGCTCTTTACGGAAAACCCGCGACAATTCTTTTTCTCAACCAAGACATCACGAGTTTGAAAGCGGTCGAACAGGACTTGATCCGTCTCATCCGTGCCCGCGATGAATTTCTCTCGATCGCGAGTCATGAGCTCAAGACACCGCTCACCAGCCTGCAACTTCAAGCCGAAATCCGTTTGCGAGAATTAAAAAAGCGGCCGTCGCAAGTTATGGACCCCCGTCGCTTCGAAGAAGACCTCTCCAATGATCTCCGTCAGATCAAGAGGGTCGCGAGACTGATCGACGACATGCTCGACGTGTCCCGCATCCGCTCGGGGAAACTTGCTTTACGAAGAACGTGTTTTGATCTCGGTGAGCTCGCCCGCGAGGTCGCCGCTCGATTCGCACCTCAAGCGACGCTCGAGGGAGTGCGGATTGATGTCCACATCGATGGGCCGATTAGCGGTTACTGGGACCGTTTTCGTCTCGAGCAAGTTTGCCTGAATCTCCTGACGAACGCGCTCCGCTACGGCGAAAAAAAGCCCGTTCGCCTTGAAGTCAAGGCCGCTCATGAATCGGCCTTTATTCACGTTAAAGATCTCGGCATCGGGATTGATCCGAAGGACCATGCCCGCGTTTTCGATCCATTCGAGCGTGCGGTGTCGGCGAATGAGATCAGCGGATTGGGTTTAGGTCTGCACATCGCGCGCGAAATCGTCAGAGCACATGGAGGCTCGATTCACCTCCGAAGTCAGCCGCGCGAGGGTTCCGAATTCATCGTCCAACTTCCAATTGCGAAAAACGAGGAGATTAAGAGTGACGAGCCCGTCCATTCTCATCATTGAGGACGATATTGATATCCAAACCAATCTTCGTCGACTTCTTGAGGGCGAAAATTATTTGATTTTGACGGCAGAAAACGGTCGCGAGGCCCTCGATCTCCTTGAGACCAATGCGACGAATACCGCGGACATCGCGCAAACACCGGGATTGATTCTCCTCGATCTCATGATGCCCGTGATGGACGGTCGCACGTTTGTGCAAACACTCCGGAGACATACGACGGAGAGATTGCGCAAAATTCCGGTCGTTGTGATCTCGGCATCCAGTCAGGTTCTCGAAGAGGAAGGAATCGAATACCTCCGTAAACCATTTCACATCGATGAACTGCTTAAATTGGTTGATCAGCAGATAAAGAAGCCACATTAGCCTCGAGTGCATAGACGCTGTGACAATTGTGGACTTTTCTAAGCGTATTCTAAGCGCTCTCGTGACAGAAATTACCAGCGGATTGGGTAGGCTGTATTCATCCCGCCGCAATGAAATCCTTCATAGCAAACCCAACACGTCTGCGGCCGGCTCAACAGAGCCGGCTCCCGCCATTTTTTTATGCAGGAATCTCTACTTTTTCTACGCTTGAATGAGAACCTTCTGCACACTTTGGGAACCTAAGATATTTCCTACGGGAGGTATCTATGCCGATGATGGCTCTTCTCTTCCTGGTCGTTTCTTTCGTCTCCGGACTTCTCGGTGTCAGCCAAATGACGGATCAAGGCATGGCGCTGGCGCAACTGATGTTCTGGGGATTCTTGGTTCTCGGTGTTGGACTTCTAATTCACGGAGCCACTCATCAGCCCGAAGATGGGCCGGCTCATCCAATGAAGCTCTAATGAACTGGCCCCTTTAATTGTTGTTGGCTCACATCCGGGCCCGTCGCACGCCATCCGTTTCGCTTCAAGCGAAAGTGGATGGTATTCGGACAGGTTCGAATGTCCCCTGAGCTCTTTAACTCAACGATTCCACTCAACAACAATTAGAGGGGCCAGTTTAAGATTTATAGCGCCCGGCAGGTGAATGACCCTGCCGGGACTTGAATCACGAAGCTGTTTTACTGGGGCGTGCTCGCCGCGTCGGCGTCGTTGATTTGGTACTCGACATCCCAATCCGTCAGCGCGCTCGCGAAACGACCCGGGGCTCTCATCATTGAAGACTGTCCTGCAGAGGAGTCGGCCGTAGTTGCGCCGGATTCGGTGCCAGCCGTGCTCTCGTAATCGTCGGGAGCCGCTGTCGAATGAGACTCGCTCGTTGCTGTAGTCGCTCCGGTCTCTGCGCCAGTATTCGAGTCCGTGTTCGCGGATGCCGATCCGCTCGCGGCACCTGACGCGCCGACTTGATTCGATGACGTTGTCGTCGTCTCAGTTTTCACCGAGCGCTTGGCCGAACGCTTTGCCGATTTTTTTTCGGTCGACTGCATTCCCGACATCGCGCCGGAATTCGCGCCACCCGAAGATGCGGTACCCGCGCCCGTCGTTGTGCCGGAAGCTGTATCGCTCGTTCCCGCCGCGCTGGTCGATGTGTCGCTCGCCGAATTCGGAACCGTTTCCGTGACTGACTCTGCTGGCTGAGTCATATCGCCGGTCGCATTCTCCTTCGCGACTTGATTTGCCTCATCCCGATTCGTGCATCCGACCGTAAGCGAACCCGCTACGAGTAGAGCCGCGATGAAATGAATTGGTGCCTTTTTCATTTGCTTCCTCCGTCTATTGTTGGGCGTTCCTTGTTGGGAATCGTTCCCTCTCCAGCCGTCAAAGGTAACACTGACGACCGGGCGGGTTCATGGCGAAGGAAACAAAACTTTTACGGGATTTTCTAGCTCTCGCGACAATTTATCCCGACCAAGAGTTGAACGCTCTCGGATGGGAGCCATTGACGGTAGTGCTCGCGCAACTCCGAACATCGAGCCGGAACGATAGGACATGAATAGCGACGGCCCTCGCGCTCGAATCTGCGGACGTTCAGGCTCACGATGCGGGTGAATTCGTCATCGAAATAGGTATTGCAGTTGATGGCTTCACTCCAAGCATCAGTCACGTACTCAGCAAACGTGAATTCACGGATGGTCTTCGGCTTTCCGTTTTCGCACGCGAAGTACGGATTGGAGCCGCGACCGAAGACATCTTTCCAAAACCGGTAGCCATCAAAGTTCGCGGCGACATCCGCGTGCGATTTTACACCGGTCGTGATCCAGCCGAAGGCGCCCTCTTCTTCTTCGATTGCGTGCTGAATGAGCTCGCGATCGCTCCGCCCCTCGATTGAAAGCTCGTAAAGTTTGTAGCCGTGATCCATGAAGTGACCGAGCTTATCGGTTCCCACGCGATGACCGCGAAGATTAATGGAAGCGTCCAGCCCGTAGAAACGACCCACGATCGATGAAGCAAACGAAGTTTCTCCGTAAACCGAGACGGCCATCGGCGGCTTCGCACGTTCAATCAGGGGCGAGCTGCCCGCGAAGCGCTCAAAGGCTCCGGAGTAGTATCGGAAGGAGACGAGCTCCCCCGCGACGATCTTTGCCGCAGCCGAGAGATCGCAACTCTTTGTCTCGCGCACCGCTTTGGCGAAAGCCTCGCGGACTTTCTCGTTGAGGGGTGTCTCGGCGTCTTTGAGCGAAATATAATAGGTCGAGATATCATCGATCTCGCTCGCTTGAGCGTTCGTGAGGATGAGAATTGCGAGGACGCCGAGGATGCTTTTCATATGGGCCCCGGCCAATTCAAATCACGGACCAACCCGCTTCAATTAGGCCCGTTCTGAGTGCCGAAAACGGGCACCGTTTTCAATGCTTCAAGTAAGTCTTTCAATCGAAATGGTGATGATCAAGGAGGGTCTGCATCTCCTCACTTGTCTCGTCGTTGATCTCTTGAAGGGGCTCCGTGTCTTCCTCTGCCGTTAAGAGTCGACATACCGGACGCAAATTCTTAAAGAACTCAGGTCGGAATTCAAAGTGCATCGTATCGAAGTGGTACCACTTGCCGCCCCAGATAAAACCGTGACGTTCAAAGATCTCCACGATCTTTCTCGGAACCGGATCGAGGGTGGTCGGCTTAAAGTCTTTCACGGAGCGTTCGTTGATTGTTTTAAGAATTTTCTCGAGTGCGGGTTTGCGACCCGTACGTCGTTCGATTTCGGCCTGACGCTTCTTCGCGACTTCCCAAAGCCAATATACCGGGCCCGTGGCCCAGAGGTTATTGAAGTCGATGGCCGTGCCAAAACTGTGGTTGGAGAATCGATCGGTTCCGGCCACCTTTCGCCACGCGAAGGTCATTCGCGCGAGATCAATCTTTCCCGTGAGCCACGGTTTCAAATAACTCGCCACCGCTCGATCGGACTTCACTGCCCTCATGAGATCGACGCCGACTGAAGAAAGAGCCGCCGCGGCCCCATTTTTAGAATTAAACTTTACCTGTTGATTCAGGATTCTCACATTCACTAGGTTGCGCTGAACTTCAGCCAGGCTTCCGCCATAGACTTCGAAGAACATCTGATCGAGCCGAAGGCGCCCCCCATCCGAGTTCACGACCTTGTTCGGAAGAGACGTATCACCCACGGCATAGGGGATGGAGAGCATCGAAGCAAAATCCATTCGCTCAAGGCGATCATAAAAGCTGAGTTTGAGGCCGTCGGAGCAGCGAACGCGGCTCGTGTAGGGAGAGAGGGTGACGTCACCCGTTCGCGAGTCATAGCTCATTCCCGAATAACAAGCGGAGTAAGATTTCACGATCGCCGTGCAAGCCGCGCCCGCATCAAAAGGCAAATGGGCTTTTGCAACGACGGGGAGTACGAGAGCGGACGAGATCAAAGTCCAGAGAACCTTCACGCCCATGAGCCCGTTCCTTCCGCGCACTCAAATTCACACCTGATCATTTCTAATCATTAAACTGCGAATTTTGAGTCCTCACAAGAAGGCACGGGCCCACGCCCGACTTAGGACTAGATCACCAGATCGAGCATCTCTTAACAGGTGCCATGCGCGTGCCCGCCTTGCAGTTGAAGTCACGGGCGAACTCGGGCCGATTCATCATCACCGCGTTCACCCTGAATTCCGCCGGCGGATGCACGCCCGTCAAGAGAGCCTGGCGCAAGCGTTCTGGCGTCCACTTCGTGCACCAACTCTGTGCGTATCCAATCCAGAATTGCTGTCGCTCGCTGTAGCCATGCCAAGGCGGCGTCTCGGCCCTTTTTTCGAGAATCTTCTCGAGCGCCTTGTATCCCAGCTTCACCCCGCCTTGGTCCGAGAGATTCTCGTCGATCGTCTGTGCGCCATTGACGTTTAATCCGACTTCTTCAATTCGGTAAGCATTCCCCTGCTCAATGAAACATTGCGCGCGTTTTTCGAACTGCTCGCTCGTCGACTGGCTCCACCAGTCTTTTAAGTTTCCGCGCGCATCGTACTTGGCGCCGTTTTTATCAAAGCCGTGTAGCAACTCGTGACCGATCGTTCCCCCGCCGAATGAACCGAAATTTGCTCCATCCGATGCCGCGAGATCCAGAGAAGGCGGCTGCAGAATTCCGAATGGAAAAACAAACTCGTTATTTGAACGCTCGTAATAGGCGTTCACTTCCCAGGGCATCATCGACCATTCACTGCGATCCACGGGTTTCCCGATCTTCGCGAGATCTCGACGCGACTCGTACTGGCCCACGGCGAGCGCGTTCCGAAGGAAGTTCGTCGCCGAAGTTTTCACGGAATCGTAATTCCGCCAAACCTCGGGTCCCCCGACCTTTTGAGCAACGGCGCCAACTTTCGCGTTCGCACCTTTCAGAGTTTCGTCATCGATCCAGGCCTCGGGTCCTCGGTTCAGTTCCGCGAGATTGTCGACAAACGCCGTCTTAATCTGCTCGATCATCAGCGCCGTCTTCTCACGAATGGCCTTGCCATCAAACGTTTGGATGTACGCTTCGGCCAGCGGGTACCCGAGAGCCTTTGCGGTTTCCTGCGTGCAATGCTTCCAGCGTGGCTGCATCGCCTTGGTTCCGTTCATGTAGGTTTCCCAGAACGCAAAGTGCGCCTTCTCGAACTCCCCGCCCATCTTCGAAGCGGCCGCATCGACAAATCGGTAGACGAGATAGTTTGCGTTATCCTCCGCCGACGTCCGCGCGAGAACCTCGTCTTGCCCCTCTAGGTATTCGGGAGCCTCGATATTCAAGTCGTTGAAACCGTCCATGCCGAGCGCGCGGAAGTAAGTCGCCCAATCAAAACCCGGAGCGTGTTTCTTCAGAGTCTCTTGTGATGCCGGATGATTCGTTTTCGTTGGATCGTTTCTTTCCTCAATCGTGTACGCGCCTTTGGCAAACGCCGTCTCGAGGTTGAGAACTCGTTTCGCCGTTCGCTCCGCGTTTGGTTCACCCAAAAGGCTAAAGAGCTTCGCGATGTACGTCTCATATTTGACTCGCGTTTCGCGACTCTTCTCATCTTGATCAAAATAATAAGCCTTTGACCCCAAACCCATGCCGGCCTGGTAAACGTACCCGATGACCTTCGTCGAATCGGCAGGATCCTGAAACGAACCGAAACCAAAAAACGGCTGCGCCCCCATCAGACTGAGGTTCGCGGCTAACTCCGCTCTTTGCGACTTCGACTTCGCCGCGCGAATTTTGGTGATCTGACGCTTGACCGCCGCGAGCGACTGCGTCGCCTGTTGATCCGCATTCAAGCAGGAATTGTAGTAATCCGAGAGCTTGCCGGCATACTTTGACGGTGTCGAAAAATCTCCACGCGCATACGCCACAAGGATCTTGTTCAAGATCAGATCGGTCGCATCACTCGCCGCCGTTACCTGACGGCTCACCGACTTTTTCTCCGGTGGCACTTTCGTGCGCTCCAACCACGCTCCGCACGCGTATTGATAAAAGTTCGCGCACGGGTCGGTGTCAGTTTGGATGGCCGTGGGGTCGATGATGGGTGGAATTTGGGTGTCAGTTTGCGCTTGGCTTTGCGCTTGCGCTCCGAGCGCGATGAGCGTTGCGGCTGCGATGGTCGTGATCATCGTTTTCTCCTCCGTCAGAGAGGCGGCCAAGGTAGCGCTTCGAC
>SXSP01000147.1 GCA_005792225.1 Bdellovibrionales bacterium
ATTCACTCCTATAAACCTATGAGAAATAACATAGATGAATAGGAGCGGCAGCCGAATTTCTGCCTCATGAATGGGCAGTTTGGAACGGCAGACTGCGTTAGTTCACCGCAGTCCGCGAGGGAGTGTTAGCGAACGCAGATTCCGACGCCGCTACCGGGGCGGAGCTGACGGCAGACTCCGCCGAAACCGCAACCATTCAAGAACGAATTCACGTTGCAACCTTGAACGTAGTTGTTCGGATAGTAGTGACCACCGGGCCCGAGATTGTACTGGAAGTTGAAATAAGCGCCGACGCCGAACTGGAAGTAACCAGCGTAGTTCGCATAATTGTAATTCGGAGCGTACGAATAAATCGCGGGGTTGTAGCCCTGGTAACCGATGTTTTGAATGTACGCCTGGGGAACGCACGACATACCGCCACCGCCGTTACCGGGGAAGCAAGTCGGCATCGTGCCCGCGGGGCAACCCGAACCACCATAAGAATATGGTTGAACGAAGGGCGCCGGGCGACCGTATCCATAAGTTCCGGGATAGCTCACGCCACCGGAAGGAGCTCCGCCCTGAAAGGCGTAAGGATTGTAAGTTGAAGGGTAGCCCGGAGGAACCGTGCCCGTAGTCGGGTAACCCGCATACGGATTGTAGGCGCCCGGCTGCATGCAAGTATTCGCAGGCACTTGCGCTACCGTTTGACCTCCGCCGCCGTCGTTCTTTGCGCATGCACTCACGAAGAGCGCAATCGCCACGAGGGCCATCGATGTGACTAGATTCATTTTCTTCATGAGACCCATCGGTCCCTCCATTTAGAGCGCGATCACTCGCGGTCCGAATTCTAACTCGCGGACCGTTGTTCGCGAATTCACGTGCCATGCCATCTGAATTGAGTCGTCGGCTGCGCTTTAATCGCTCGCCATTTTTCGGGGTGGGCGCAATTTTGGCACTGGTGCCGGGAAAAGTTAGACAGTGATGCGGGCTCTATTTTGTCGGGACACGGGCTCCTGCCCTCGCCCACATGGCGCCTTTGGCGCCAACGCCTCCGGCTTGTGGGAGGTCCCGACAAAATAGAGCCCACATCTGCGCGTTTCGTCGGGACGCGGGCTCCTGCCCTCGCCCGCATGTCGCCTTTGGCGCCAACGCCTCCGGCTTGCGGGAGGTCCCGACGAAAGAGACGGCACAACTCCACTTCGGAGTGTCGGGACACGGGCTCGTGGCCTCGGCTCGACTCGACCCTGGTCGCGGAGCCTTCTCATTCCGTCGGAGCGACGTTAATCTGAGGGGAGGGGGCAAGATGATGACTCAATATTTACTTACGCTCATGCTCTTCGGCGCGCTTGAAACGGCGAGTGCGCTTCCTCGTCCCATCGCGCTTCAGCCGGGGAAAATCTCGGCACCGATCGCGTCGGGAGTGCTGACCGGAGGGCGTGCGGACGAGGAATTCACGCTGCTCAAGATCACGCGTGAAGCCGCGCGGGGCGGGATCGAGAAGTGGACGATTCTTTATGGCGATCGGCAGGGTAAGCCGATTCAGCAGCAGCCCGGGTATTACCATCTGACGGTGGATCGCAATTCGCGTCGTTTGGTTTTGGATCTCGCGCAGGTTTATAAGACGGCGGTCGATCGTAAGCAGCTCGAGAAAATGACGAAGGCTTCAACCGTCGTTGCCGCCTCTGAGATGGTCATGGATCCTCAGGATCGTTCGACGAATCTTACCCTCAATATGAAGTCCGCGGTGGAGGTGAGAGTTTCCGCCGAGGAGTCGGATGAGGGCAAACTTGTTTTATTGATGAAGCCAGTTCTGCCCACTAAGGCCGTGAAGTGAGGATATTCTTCATCTTCCTCGCCTCGGTTCTCGCTGCCATGCCCGCTGAGGCTCGCAAATTCGATTTCGGGCTTGAGAGTTTTTCAACATACTTTGGTGGTTCTTTCGGAACATCGAAGATGGGAGACAGCGCTTACGGAACCTCGAGCGGGAGTGGTACCACTGTCGATAAGAAAATCCCGTGGACGACTTCGGGCGATTTCGGTGTAGCCATTTCTTTGAACCGAGTGAACATTCTGCTCGGGATGGAGCTCCTCATGCCGCGAACGGTTTCGAGTATCGAGGGGAAAAATGCTTCAGGAACCCTTCTCTTCAAGCTGAAGTCGAACGCTCAGGCATTCGTTCCGATGGTGAACGTTGAAGTCCTCGCGTACAAAGCCCCGCATTCGCGGGTGCTTTTCGGCGCCGGAGGCGGCTATGCTTTCGCGAGTCTAGAGAATACCTACGAAATGACGTCAGCGGGGCAATCGGCTCTCGGAATCGGCGATCACGTGGAGAGGGGACGGGGAACGGGAACCCTCCTTCAAGCCTACGTCGCTGGCGAGTTTCTTTTTACAGACACGGTGACCGCCGTTCTCGGTGGCGGCTACCGAAATCTTATCATTCAAAGTTTGCAAGCTCCGCAAAACGGGACGGCGATCACGGGTGCCCAACCTTCCGGGGCGGATCTTAAGAACATGGACGGAGGTCACCGCACCATGGATATGGGCGGAGCCTTCGCGATGCTTCAGTTCCGATTCTATTTGGGTAAATAATTTTAGTTGTAAAGACGGTCGATCACTTCTCGGTAGTGCTCGTCCACGACTTTGCGTTTGATCTTCAGCGAAGGCGTGAGTTCGCCCGATTCGACCGTGAAGTCTTTAGGAAGAAGCGCAAAGTTTTTGATGGATTCGAAGCTCGCGAGCTGTGAGTTCGCGTCCGCGACGGCCTTGCGAATCAAATCTTTGATTTTGGGGCTCTCCACGAGGGCTTCGCGGCTTTTCGTTTCGATTCCGTTTTCTTCGGCGTATTTTTCGACCGAGTCGTAGTTCAGCGTGAGGAGCGCCACCACGTATTTCTTCTGATCGCCGTGGATGTGGACCTGAGAGATAAAGCGGTTCGCCTTGAGCAAACCTTCGAGTCTTTGTGGCGCCACGTATTTTCCGCCCGCGGTTTTGATCAGATCTTTTTTGCGGTCGGTGATTTTAAGGTATCCCTCGGGTGAGAGTTCCCCGATGTCGCCCGTGTGAAACCAGCCATCTACGATCGTGCGGGAAGTGGCTTCGGGGTCGTTGTAGTACCCCTTCATCACTTTTTTGGACTGGATCAGCACTTCACCGTCTTCGGCAATGCGAATTTTCACCTCACCCACGGCTTTCCCGACGGAGCCGAAACGGTAATCAAACGGTGTGTTGACCGAAATCGCGGCGGTGGTTTCCGTGAGTCCGTAACCTTCGAGAATCAAGAGACCTGCCGCGTGAAAGAATTCCGCGATGGCCTGACTCATCGGGGCTCCTCCGCAAACGGCGAAGCGAAGCTGGCCACCGAGGCGTTCGGAAATCGCGTTAAAGACGAGCCGTCTTGCAAGCTGATAGCGAAGAGCAACGTCGATCGGTACGGGCTGTTTATTGACTTTGAACAAGCTGATCTCGCGGCCAACGCCGATCGCCCAGTGGAAGACTTTCGCGCGTACCGGGCTGATCTCGGCTTGTGCGAGAATTCCGTTGTAAATCTTCTCGAAAACGCGTGGAACAGCGATGAGGATCGTGGGTTTTACGTCCGTCAGATCGTCTTTCATTTTGTCGATACTGCGCGCGAAAGCCATCGTGTAGCCGATGAGTGCGTGGCCCCAGATTTCGATTCGACCCAGAACGTGAGCGTAGGGGAGAAACGAAAGCGAACGATCGCGCGAAGTCACCCCGAGGAGCGGGAACGCATCGGCCACTTCACTCAGAGCCTGCATGTGCGTGAGGACGACGCCTTTCGGCCGACCGGTCGTTCCGGAGGTGTAAATGAGCGTGGCCGTATCTTCTTGTGTGAGCTCTTCGACGGCGAGTTCATAGAGAGTCGGCGAGAGCTTGAGCGCGGCTTTTCCTTTTTCCTGAAGTTCATCGAGGGAAATGCAAGTGCCGCTCGAAGGTTCTGTCGGCTCAAAACAGATGACGTGCTCGATGGATTTCATCTCGCGAAGAATCGGCTGAAGCTTTTTTAAGACACCGGGGCTCTCGCAGATCAAAACTTTCGCCTGCGAGTCCGTGAGAATAAACGAGATGTCTTCGGAAGTGCTGCTTTGATAAATCGGAACCGTGATGGCGCCTAGGCCCAGGATCGCGAGGTCGGCCGCGGCCCATTCGAGGCGCGTGTTTGAGAGCATCGCGACTCGATCCCCTTTGCGGATGCCGAGAATTTGAAGTCCGGCCGCGATGGTTTCGACCGCGAGGCGGTAGCCTGACCAATCGAGTTCCGTCCAGCGTCCACCGCGATTGAACATGACCGCGCTGCGCGAGGAGTGCTTCGTCGCGGTCTCGAGAAACTTATGACAAACGGTATCCGACATATTCAAACCTCGAAAAACGAAGCGCCGACTTTTGAGCGGCCTTGCGATTTTTGCTGCATCATTTCAGCTTAGGACGGGTTTGTCAAAAATCAGCGTTGCCGGGGCTTGTAATTCGCTCGCGGAATGAGCGTGATCTTGCGGGTTTGACCTTCTCCGACGAGAACTCGGATTTCGTCTCCCGTGTTTGTTGCGGGGTCGAATGTGCTCACGAGGATTTCGCGATCGGCGGGAACCGAGATCGGAAGACCTGGAGTTGAGTTCGACAGCTTGCCATCGATATAAATTTGGCCGGCACCGACGACGTTGACGAAGAGTTTTCCTTTGCGTTCGGCACGGAACGTCGTGTGAACGTGTTTGGGACCAACAACCGTGAAGGTCTCGTTGAATTCGATGTAACCGGGGAGGCGGAGCGTGACTTTCACGTCGCGACCTTCCTCGAGTTGCACCGTCGTCGGGGTCACATCAGGATGAGTCTTATCATTGATGAGAATTTCAGCACCCGCGGGCTGGCTCGTGATCGGAATATCATATCTCATCACGTCAGGTCCCGGGCCCGGAGTCGGCTTCGCTGGGCTCTCGGAACTCTGAGATGTCGAGCCGTATTTACCGAAGAGCTCGGAGACTTTCATCACGACCATCTGGCTGATGTTCGCGACTTTATCAGGATTCGTGTAATAGAACGCGGCTGAACCGGCGGCGAGACCGATCAGGGCGATGATCGTCGGAAGCGAGAGGCGGAACGAAGATCCCGTGCGAATATTCGTCCGCGTGTAGATTCGGGTTCCGCTTCCCGTGTAGTATCCAGGATTCGAATGACTTCCCGTGACCTGCGTTCCGCGGAAGGCGGTGCGGTCGACTGAGAGATTCGAGGTCTCCCAACCTTCAGGCGCCTTCAATTGTGGACGCGCGAGTGTCGGAGTCGGTGGCTGCGGCTTGGGAATGGCCAGGCCGACATTGTTTTTCTCGTTGTTCGAACCGTTATTTCCGGCGAACGTGGGCCGCGGTCGAGTGTCGCGCGGCTCGGGCGCGCCGAGATCCTTTGCTTCGCCGACATCGCCCGTATTTTCCGTGATCGAATTCGTCGATGTCACGATGGTACGGTCGTAATTCGGCGTTGAAGGATTGCTGTTCGTCGAAGTTTTAACATCCGTCGAGGGACTCGGGATCTTCGTATCGACACGCGCGTACTCGATCATCTTCTTACGGCTCTCGAGGATCTCACCCGCGAAAAGCGTCTTGATGAAGACACTGAAGTCGTGCGGCGAGAAGTCGGGGTACTGCCGATTGAGGAACTTGCTCAAATCACGTTGGAAAGCGGCGCCCGTCTGGTAACGGAGGTTGCGATCCTTCGCGAGGGCCTTCGAGACGATGCGTTCGAGTTCCTGCGGAATGTTCGGATTGATCTTTCTGAGCGAGGGAACTTGGCAATCGCGAATTTTGCGAAGCGTATTCACTTCGTTGTTCGCTACGAACAGGCGATCGTTCGCGAGAAGTTCCCAGAACACGATTCCGAGCGCGAAGATATCGGTGCGCAAGTCAATCGACTGACCTTCGGCTTGCTCCGGGCTCATGTAACCGAATTTACCCTTGAGGGTTCCGGCGCGCGTCGTTTCGATTTGTGTTTCGGCTTTCGCGATCCCGAAGTCGACGACTTTCACTTCGCCTTCGAAACTCACCATCACGTTCTGTGGACTCATGTCCCGATGAATGATGTTGAGGGGTTTTCCAGTTTGCGCGTCGATGCAGCGGTGGGCGGCATCGAGTCCGGCGGCGACTTCCTTGATGATGTAGATGACTTGTTCGATGGAGAAGGCAACACCGCTCTTCTTCATCTTGTTCAGGATCTGACGAAGGTTGCGTCCCTCGACGTAATCCATCGCCAGATAGAACTGCTGTTTCTCGACGCCGAATTCGTAGATCGAAACGATGTTCGCGTGCGAGAGGTTCACCGCGATCTTCGCTTCGTCCTTGAACATGTCAATGAATTCTGTTTGCTCCGAGAATTGCGGAAGGATTCTCTTGATGGCAAAGAACTTCGACACGCCAGTCGTAGCCATACTGCGTGCGAGATAAATCTCCGCCATGCCGCCCATCGCGAGCCGCTCGAGGAGAATATATTTGCCAAATCCTTCGTAACCTTGCGACACTGATCGCGCCTCACTCGAAAGTGATGAGAATCCATACGATTCTTCGGTGTTCGAGAGTGCGAACTTGACGCTTATTTGGGCGAACCGATTTTACTCGACTCGCCGATGGTCGGGTTCGCGGGCAAATCATGGACCAATGATGGACCATGGTCTCGTCCAGGAGCTCGCGTTTTGCGTTGGATTGGTCTCACCGGCGGCATCGCATCCGGAAAATCAACCGTGAGTCGTATTTTGATGGCGAAGGGTTATCCCGTCGTCGACGCCGATCAACTCGCACGCGAAGTCGTGATGGCGGGAACCGATGGCCATCGCGAAGTCGTACAAGCCTTTGGACCAGATGCTGTCCTGTCGGGCGGAGAGTTAAACCGAAAGCGCATTGCCGACGTCGTCTTTACCGATCCCGAAAAACTTGGAATCTTGGAGAGCATCATCCATCCTCGCGTTCGCGCGCTTGCGACGGCCAAGCGCGCCGAACTCGCGGCGGCCGGGCACGCGCTCGCGTTCTACGATGTTCCGTTGCTCTTTGAGAAAAACATGAAGTCCTTATTCGACAAGGTCGTTCTCGTTTCGTGCGCCCCGGATCTGCAAATTCAGAGGGCGATGGCACGCGACGGCCTCTCTCGGGAGAACGCCGAAAAACGCATCCGCGCCCAAATGCCGCTGACGCAAAAGTTCGGTCTCGCGGACGAAATCGTACTCAATAACAATGGTTTTTCTGATCTCGAGCGGGCGGTGGATGCGCTGCTCGCGCGTCTCTAGTTTTGTTTTGAGTCTTGAACCGTTACCAACCCCAGAGGTAACCGAGTGTGAGGATCGCCTGTGCGCCTTCCGTGCTCACGGTCGCTTCAAACTCGAGGCGAAGACTCTGTGGTAGCAGAACCAGCTGCTCAAAACCCACGGCCCCGCGCGCCTGATAATTCCCGATTTTAATAAACGAGACGAGCTGCTCTTTCGGAATCACGCGAACCCCGCCGCCGTATTTAACGTAAGGGCGAAAACGCGAGCGCGAGTATTCGATCCGCTTCGCGAAATGCAGGGCCCCCGAGCCGTCGGAAACGAGATCCGCACCGGCCTCGAGGCTCTTGAGCTTTTGCGAGGGAAAAGTGTAGAGCGCGCCAATCAAAGTAAAATTGTTTTGTCCATCCACGGCCTTGGTCGCGTATGTCGGACCGAAGCGAGCGGTGATCGCCCTTCTATATGGATAGAAAAACTCTGTCCTCTCCTCGGGGCTTCTCGGGCGGGGAGGAGGCGGCTCGGTGATGTCTATCGTGGCCCTTCTTGCTTCGTCGGCCTGTGGATCCGCGGCTTCTTCTCTCGTTGTCGGCTCGTCGAAGTCGGGGGAAGGAGTGGTCGTCGCGCCCCGTGAAAGCGCGGGTCGAACGAGGCAAGCGCCGCTCAAGACGAAGGTCAAAAAAATGCGAATGCCTCTGGAGTCCATGCGGAAATTGTACCTGAACGCGCGCATCTTCAAATAGAATTTTGAGAGATCCCAGTACAGTCGAGCCGCTCACGGAGGAGTTGTTCAAATGCTTCGTTTTCGTTCTTGCGCGATCGTCGCGCTCTCTCTTTCGTGCTCCCTTTCAGTTTGGCAAGCTCGCGCACAGTCTTCGCCTAGCGGGCTGAAGGACTTCACCATCCACCAGCCTTATCTAAGTGTACGTGCGCTCGGTATGGGCAACGCCTTTACCGCCCTCGCGGATGATTACAACGCTCTCTTCTACAATCCTGCGGGTCTCGCTCGTCTCGAGGAAGGTCAGATCAATCTCGGGATCGGCGCCGGCGGGGACGTGAAAGCGCTCGAACTCAAAAGTGATATCGACCGCGTCTCCGGCGGCGAGGCGGGAAAAAAAGAAAACGAAATGGTCGCGCTCCTCGAGTCGAAAATGGGTGACCATTACTCCGCGCGCGTTCCCACCGTCTCCGCTTTTTGGGTGAGACCGAAGTGGGGATTCGCCTTTATCCCCGCGGATCTCAATATCGAAGCTGAAGTTCGACGCCTCGGAATCGCCTCGCTCTTCGTTACGGCAACACAAGATTCGACGCTCGCATACGGCCGTGGCTGGGACGTGAATTGGTTCCGCGACACCCGCGTTTCCCTCGGGATGACGGGAAAGGCCGTCTACCGTGCCGCCTACTCCAACACGATCTTCGCTCCAGATCTTGCGCAGAACAAAAACATCATGAGGGCCGAAGACGCGAAAGAGGGTCTTACGTTCGACGCCGATCTCGGAATCTTGATGTCACCGCGGAATGCGGCGGGAACGGGATGGGGCCGCTTGTTCCGCCCTTCTCTCGGTATGACCGTTCGGAACGTCGTCGACTACGGATTCACTTCCAACATGCATCTCGTCGACAAGAATTCGAGCGGTCAGCCTCCGAAGCTCGGCCGTCGTTTCGACGTCGGGACGATGTGGGAGCTCCCGGAGTTTTGGATCTTCAATCTCCGCGGCATGGTCGACATCCGCGATATGGGCCACGAGAATTGGGCATTCCGCAAGGGACTACACGCAGGAGTCGAGTTTCAGTGGAAGATCCGCAGCTGGTGGCAGGGCGGATGGCGCGTGGGTGTGAACCAGGGTTACTTCACCGCGGGCTTTACGGGTAAACTCGCCGTTTTCAATCTCGACATCGCCACTTATGCCGAAGAAGTCGGCCCCAGCGACGCCCGGAACGCCAACCGCCGCTACGTCGCCAAAGCCAGCCTAGACTGGTGA
>SXSP01000014.1 GCA_005792225.1 Bdellovibrionales bacterium
GTACCGCAGGCGGTACGGCGTACCTTCAATTGCATGTGGGTTTGGTGATGCCGGGGAGTTTTTGGTCTTCGGGCTCGAAGAGGACGGCTTCGAGGCACGAATCGACTTCACGGCGGACATTACCGGAGATGAAGGATTCATCGCTGTCGACTCGCGACCAGGCGACGGTTCCCGCGTCGATGTCGAAGTACACACGTCCCCGCCAGACACTCTTGAAGGACATGGCCTGGGCGATCGGACCCTGAAGTCCCACTTCTCCGGAGATCTCGATTTCAGCCCAGCGGTTTTTTCCGCATTTCCAAAAGCCCTTCAAAATGCTCACCATATCGAGCTTGTATGGGACCATCTCACCGAGGCTGAGCCAGTTGGCTTGCATCGTCCACGTGTCGCCGATGGTGACGGGCGTCTCCGGAAGCGAAATCGGTGAGACGAAGAAGATCGAATTCTCGGGATAGTCACCGGACTTCAAGATTTTTCCGCGCTGGCTCGCGGTGACTTCGAGCTTCTCCCCGACTTCGGGCATGGCGAAATCGTTGAGGTCGCCGTTACCCTGTTTGTTGCTGGTCGTGATGACTTGGGTGAAGCGCCCCTTGTCGGCTTCGACCTTCACGGTCTCCGCTTGAGAGGTGAACTCGAGCGTCTCGTCTTTTTGCGTGCGAACCTGATTGTCTTCGAAACTACGGGAGCTGGAGCGGTGGAAGTAGTTCACCTTCTCCACGCGTGCGGGATCGGCCTTCAATCGCAGTTCAACGGGACCTTCGATCTTGATTTGCTCGAGTCCGGTGGCTTGAGGTCTGAACTGACGAGCCTCGGCCGCCTTCTCATCGGCACCCTTCGTGCCTCCGGAGTGAGAGCATGCGACCAAGGCGAGCGCGGGAACCAAAGTTGCCAGATTCAAGAAGCGAGCGATCATCATCAGCCATCCCAAGTTGAAAATTCAAGATTGCGCGATCAGCCCGCCTTATTCAAGCGCTTAGTGGCTACCTTCCTGCACCACTTCTTCCGCTTGGAGGTTTTCCCCGTGGCGGTAGCGGTCGACGAGGTTCGAATCCTTCGTCGGGAACGAGAACAGGAGAGCGTGGCTACTGGACGGCGTGTCCTCGATCGTCACAACGACGTAGCGAAGATCCGAGAACTCCTCGTCGTCGCTGAAGTCCTTGATGAACGTCACGAGGATGTTGCCCGTCAAATCAGTTGAGCGCCAAATCTCATCGGGCTCCTCGATTGCAACTTCACGGAACGCCTCGTAGTCCTTGAACTCATTTTCGGGAATGTCTTTCTCGCTCCGCAGAGTGAGCATCGCACGGTAAAGACCGACGGCGAGATCATCGCCTTCACTCAGGGCGTCGCCTTCGACCGCGCCGTTTTCGACTTCCTTGATCACACGATCATAAACGAGAGCACCACGGCGGAACTGATCGACGAGATCGAGATCACGCGATGGGAAATGGAGGTAAACAAAACTTGGAACATCGTTCGTCGCGTAGGCGAGCGCGACATAGTAAATGGAATCTCTCTCGGCCGAGGTGTAGTGCCCCACATAGGTTCTCACCTTGAAGCCGTGGATGGTCGTCGCGTCTTCCCAAACTTCATCCGGGTCATCGAGCACCTGATTCAAGAGACTCTCGTAAACACCGAAATCTTTTTCTTGGATGTCATCTTTCGAGCGCATGCTGAAGTACTCTTTTTCGAGCGCTTGGATCTGGGGAAGGAAGTGATCGTAGAGTTCTTCTTCGCTGGAAAAAACGAGTCCGCGGGATTCGTCGATCACGATCTGCTCTTTCATCATTTCCTCCCGACGCGAGGGCCGCTTTTCCTTCTTGAGTGCTGCCGCTGATTTTTCGTACTTAGACATATTGATCACCTCGCTGAACACGAATGGCTCGTCCATTCCGATCTTTAAAGATGTGTCGTTTTGGGATTTTGGCAAGGCCGCGCACACGCGAAAGATTTCTCGAAACGAGACACCGCGCAATCTGCACCGGGCTAGAAATCACAAGGTTTCCCCGTAGAAACCCGCTTGGGATGACTGGACCGTTCGTGGAAATTCTCACGTTCACCCCTCTCTTAAAATGTTAAGGGTTGCGCCACCGGCTGTCAATTTTGGCTCAATTTGACTTGCCCGTCGAAACTCGTCGTGACCACAATATTACAAGAATCAGTGAGCCTCGCTCACCTCGACTCGACCAAAAGCTTAAGGCCAAAGACGGCTATCGACGGAAAAGCGCAAGGAGGCGTATGACTGGGGCTCGCAGCGCAAAAGGCGCCAAGGACACGAAGGGCGACACGGGCAGCACGTCGCAGATCGAGTACCTTCTTTATCAGAGTACGCAAGGCATCCACTTCATGTTCGACAACTCCGATATCGCGAAGATCATGAGCATTCCGACCGATAAACAGGAGTTCTGCACCACGGAGAATATGGAAAAGGTCCAGTCACTTCTCTCCGGATTTTTAAACTGCCCGAGCATGCAAGAAAAGAGATCTTATCTCGAGCGTCTCCCCGAGCAAGACTTCGAACTTCTCGTGCGTGCCTATTTTCAACTCGTGGAGAATACGATCCTCGCGCACTCGACCATTCGTCACTAGAGTTCCTCCCGCACGTCGTCGATAAGACTGCATGCGAGCTCTCCTCTCCTTAATCCTTCTTTTCATGACAAACTCGGCGAAAGCCGAGTACCGCGTCTATGAGCTCGTGATCACCGATACGACGACGGGAAAATCCCGCACGGTCGCGTCGACTCTCGATAATCTTCAGTACCGCGACTATTATCCCGTGAAGCTCGCCGAAACGGTCGAGATTCAAGATACGTGGATGTGCTGGCCCCGAACTGATTATTACAAGAGACTCTGCCCCAACCCGAAGACCAGTTCCGCGAAGTGATCTCGAGCCTCCCCTCGCGCGCATGATAAATTAAAAAGACGCAAGCAAGCGATTCCCAGGAGGCGGATCATGTCCAACATGTCGGTATCGTCGCGCGACATGCAACTCAGGGAACAAAAGCAGACCGAAGAGATGAAGCGCGAACAAGAGCAGCGCCTTCAATCCCTTCAGGCCGACTATCAGCGTCGTGAGGACAAGATCCGCGACGCGGGTGACGCCGCCATCTTGCACATCAAAAAAACGACCGATGAGCGGATCGAGAACACACGCGAGGCCTCGCAGACGCAGCTCAAGCGCGAAAACGATCAGATAAACAAAAACTATAGCGACCTCCGCCGTCGGAGCGCCCAGCAAATCGCCTCGCTCGACCAACAGGTGAACGAGGCCGAGGACCGAGCGAATCGCGGCATTACAAATGCCGAGATGAACGAGCGCTCGCAGATTCGGAAGTCACAGGCGGAACTCGCGGACTTCCTCGAAAAACAAAAGGAATATCGCGCGCGCGAACGCTCGGCCCTCACCGCGGAACTTGAGGAAGACAAACTTAAGGCAAACCGCGACCTCGTTAAACAGAAGAAGCACCAGAACGAAGAAATGGACCGACTGCGTACGAAGTCGACGGAGTCGCGCCGAGTCCTTGAAGAACAGAACCGCACGAATCTCATCGAAACACGCGAGCAAGCCGAGCGCCGCATCGTTGAACTTCGCCGTCAGAATGAAGCCAACTAC
>SXSP01000148.1 GCA_005792225.1 Bdellovibrionales bacterium
CGAGGGAAACGAGCGCTCCCGTATGGTTGGTTCCGCCCTCACCCTGGTTACGCCAACTGCCCGGCATCGAGACTTCGACGACTTCCTCACCGAGGCGATCAACTTTCAAACCCATTCCCACGAGAAACGGCTCAATCAGATTTGACGCAACACCCAAGAAGCGACGATTCAGCCACGGGCTTTTCGCCTCGATCCACTGGCCGAGAGAGCGAGGGTGACGCGCGAGTTGGCGCACTTCCTCCACCAAACCCGGTGAGGCTTTGCGAACTTGATCCGCGAGTTGCTTTAACTCACCCAGTATTTTTTCATTCACGCTTTGGCTTCGATCTTTCATCATCGTCCCGTGCCGTTTGACGAGCTGTCGGGTCACAGCCTAGTATGAAGCCGCAACAGCTGCAAGGTGCTCTGGATTCCTCTCTCAATTGTGCAGGTGGATATGAAATACATCGCGGTCATCATTGTTGTCGTTCTCATGAGCTGGACGTGGTCCATGGCCACTTCCGAGCGTTCTTTTCGCTTAGAACAATACAAGCAGGTTGAGCTCGGCGTTGAGGATGACATCCGCGGCTTCATCCAAAAAAAGTACCCCGATACCAAAGAGATCTACTGCAGCCAGCTTTACACGGAAGCCGTGAACCCCGGCACCGAAATGATCGCCCACTTCCGTTGCTCGGCGGCTTCCGCACCCGAGGGTGACGAAGTCACCGAACAAATCTTTGAGGGCTTCCTTCGTCTCAAGTCCACCGATGGCTTTCAAACTTGGGGTGAGACCGGCGGCGAAATCCGTAGTCCCGAAGTTCGCTTTCTGAAGGGCGTTCAAGTTACGCCCGAAGCCGTTCAAAAAGCCGAGCAAGAGGCGAACTCGACGGAGAAGAAGTGACCGAACCCCGCCCCGAGGGCCAAACACCCAAGCGTTACATCCAGATCGACGAAGAAGGTTACTTCCAGATGGAGAGCCTACGAGTCGCCGACGCGGATGCGGGAAAAGATTGGCTCTCGCAGGTGCACCTGGATTCCCACGGCCGCGCTTGGACCACGATCAGCGGCGAATCCGTCTTCGTCGAAGCCTTTGATGAACCCTTCATCGCACTTGATGTCGAAAGAGGCCCTGAACTCTGGAGCGTAACGATGCCCTACGGGCATCGCGAAATCTTCCGGCTCGAATCCCTCACGCTCGATGAATGGGACCGCTTTCACGGTCGCACCGAGCGCGGCATCCCCTTTGTTTTCTCCCGTCCCGCTCAGGCGCGCTTTTTCAACCTAGTCGACGAATTCGATGACGACGCCATTACGGTCGACGGCAAACGCTTCGAGACGACACCTTGGCTAAAAGATAATCCCGACGCAAACCAATCCGCCTGGTGGACGAATATCTATCGCACCGAAACTCCGCGCTGGGACCTCGGCGGACCGTCGCCGATCCTTTCCTCCCTCGTTCCGCAGCTGAAATTGCAAAAATCGCGGATCCTTGTTTTGGGGGCGGGCCAGGGACACGACGCCGCTTGGTTTGCCCAACAAGGGCACCTCGTGACGGCGATCGACTTCAGTGAAGAAGCCGTCTCGCGTGCGAAGGCTCGTTACAGCCATCTCACGAATCTCAATTTCATTCAGGCCGACGTTTTCAACCTTCCTTCGCAGATGAACGGAAGCTTCGACATCGTGTTCGAACACACCCTCTACTGCGCGATCGTTCCGAGTCGCCGCCGGGACCTCTTTAAAGTCTGGCGCCGAGTTCTGACGGACGACGGACATTTGCTCGGCATCTTCGAAACTCGCGACAAGACCTGGGGTCCTCCCTACGGAGGAAGCGAATGGGAAGTTCGCTCAAGGATCCAAAAAGGATTCCGCCCCCTCTACTGGATGCGCTTTCGCGATTCGGTCGAGAGCCGAGTGGGACGCGAGTTTTTCGTCTACGCTCAACGTCTTCCCACTTTTTAGCACCTGTGCCTTAGCCGCATCGCATAGTTCGCACGATTTTTTGCGGTCAATTTTCCGGGTTATCCATCAATATTTCTAAGCGCTAATTTGGAACCACTTTTCTTAACCACTTGATTTTATGTAATTGATGCGCTGGATCTAAACTTCAATTACTGATCAAGCGCAGACCTATCCATAAGCAGAACTTATAAACTACCAAAGAAATTAGATATTGAGTTCAACCCCCCATCGACGGAGAAGTAGCCCCATCTACTGGGGGGTAGAACTCATGAATACAAATGATATGCGACTTCGTCTGCGTGAGTGCTTCGTTCTCTTCTCTGCTTTGAGCGCGATCACCTTGGCTGCATGCTCCCAACCCGCTCCCAGCGCGATGTCCGCGGGCGAGGGCGACTCCAGTATTATTGGCGGCACAGACGCCAACGGCAGCGAGGAATTCGCCTCGACAGTCGTCAGCGTCTACAACGTTGAATCGAGCGGCCTCTGCACGGCCTCGATCGTTTCTGACTCTCTCCTCGTAACGGCCGCACACTGCGTGAATGGTCCCGCGAGCAGCCTTCGCATCATCTTCGGCACCAACATCAAAGACGAAAAAACACGCATCGTGAGAGAGCCCGATTCCTACAAGGTTTCGCCCCTCTGGCCCTTCCGCCAAGATGAGCCCTTGAACTCCGGCGACATCGCGATGGTGAAATTCTCCGGAGGCCTTCCTCCCGGATACCGTCCCGCGCAGATCCTCGCGGACGCAAGCCATCTCACCAATGGAACCACCGTCCTCCTCGCAGGTTACGGCATCTCCAACGGCGTCGCACACACTGGCGGCGGTACCCTTCGCTACGTCGAAGTTCAAATTCAAAACAATGCTTTCAGCGAATCCGAACTTCTGGTCGCGCAAAACCAAGGACGCGGCGCTTGCCACGGCGATTCCGGAGGCCCCGCCTACGTTCGCGTGAATGGACAACTCATGCTCTGGGGAGTCACCAACCGCGGCGTCAACGATCCGAAAAATGATTGCTCGGTCTCGGCCGCTTACGCGAGCGTTCTCTACTACAGAGAGTGGCTCCAACAAACGGCACAAGAACTTCTCGGCCAATCTCAAGCTGCGAACCGCGCCCCCGCATCGGCGGCCGGCCACTAATCGCACCAATTAAATTTGCATTTCTCGTTGGGGGACGTTTTCGAGGGGGGAACGTCCCTTTTTATTGAAACTGGCCCCTTTAATTGTTGTTGGCCCGAGGCCTCCTAAATCAGCTCAGTATTGTGATAGACGGCGTAAACCATGAGCCGCGCCAGGAGCATCTCGGGCTTCTTCGTCGTCGCCCACGTCCGCCGGACCAAACACGCGAGCCCATCCCTCATCATC
>SXSP01000015.1 GCA_005792225.1 Bdellovibrionales bacterium
ACATCGGGCAAGTCGGTATGGTCGTCGACGAAGTCAACGACGTGGCCGAGCTTCAAGCCACGCAGATCGAGCCCCCGCCGAAGTTGGGCCCCCGCTCTGATATGGAATTTTTGATGGGAATCGGAAAACTTCAGGATCGCGTTCTGATCCTCGTCGATATCCACTCGGCCCTCTCGAGCCGAGAGATTCTCCAGCACGTTCAAGCCGCTAAAGAAGCGGCCGTCGCCTAATCCTCGATCTCGAGCGCCGCGGAAGCGGCGCAACTCGCCACGCACTCTTCGTGCGCGAGTTTAATCTTCCTATCTAAGCAATCACTCGAACCTGAATGCCGCACGATCGTTGCCGTCGAAGGCTGAATCGCGATCGTCTGCCGCTTGAACTTCGCCTTGCAAGCCGCCACCGCGTACTGAAGCATCGCTTCTTCCATCGGAGCCTCATCTTCAGGAAGAAAGCGCGTAGGACGAATGCGATTGATGCCCATTCCGCCCTTGGCCGATCCGCTTTGAAGGAAAGTCATATTGAACCGCGAAGAAGACATGTTCGAGAGCCTACACTCGCTCTCCGATGTGAATCGATCGATGCCAAACGGATCCGAGCCCACCGTATCGATGATCATCACGTGTCCGCTCGAGGCCAATATATCGCCGGCCTCCACGGTCTTCGTCGGTCCCATGCTTACCGGCGAAAAACAGCTGAGGCCGCTCGATCGCGGTTTCATCCACTTCGCCGCGGGAGTGGTGCGCACGTGGATCGGCTTCATCTTAACGCCTTTTGAGAGCCTCAAGCCCGCCGTCGCCATCGAGGCAAAGACGTAACCTGAGCAGTCGATCCCGAGAACCCGCGTGCCGCCGAAGTTCTTGAAGAAATCCAAGGTCGAACTGGTACTCGACGTCTGATAGGGCTTTCCGCCGAAGTCATAAATCATCGGGCTCCTCAACACGTCAAAGCAGGACGCACTCGGCTTTCGGTAGTCACGCAAGTAGGGATGCGACCGAACGAGGCCGCGAAGATCCGTAATCTCCCGCTTTCTCCCGGGCGTGCCTGGAACGTTTCCGGTGATCGTGATGCCTTCAAGATCCGGCGTGTTTTGATTCAGGGCGCGCTTTGAGCTGGCATCGCAACTCTGGTACGCCACGGAAAGAGCCTTTAAACCTCCGGCCACCATCGGATGCCGATTGGTCGCGAGCGCCTGAAAAAAAGCGTCGGGTTCCGGTGCGAAATCTTCCTTCGTTTCGCACGAGGGGAGCTCACCCGCATTCATCAAAAGTTGTTTGATCTCGTCAAACTTCGCTCGAATCTTGGTTTGAAGCGCGTCGCGTGCAGGGGTCGATCGATCTCCCGTTTCCATCGCGGCGAGCGCTTCGATGATCTGGTCCGAATCGGCCGGATTTTGAACGAGAGTCGTGATCGTCTCGTGACTGAGGAGGCCGTAGAGTTCGACGAGCGCATCATTGACGGCATCGAGGTCGCGCGCGCTGAGTTTCGCGAGTCGCCCGTTCTGAAGAGACTCCGAAAAAAGCCGCTGCATGACGGAAGACGACGCGAAGGGTTCCTTCGCGAGAACAAGATCGTAAAGCCCATCGTAAAACGAACTCTCGAACTCGGCGGCGCAACCAAGCGTCTTATTCACGCGAGTCGCGAGTTCCGCTGATTGGAGGCCGGCCGGCTGAGGACCGCAAGAAGTAAGTTGAAGTGCGAGGGCTGAAAACAGAAAAGCCCGCGAGGCGATGAACCTGCGAGCTTTGCGCTGGGTAGATGCTTTTTTGTTTGGCATCTATCCATGTTGATGGATGGATGCCCCACTCGGAAATCCATCGTGATCGTCTGGACCTAATCTCGACGACGGTCCAAATCACTCACGATGAGCCCAGGGTCAACGAGTTACCAGCTGGCTTTCGTAACGCCGGGGATTTGTCCGAAGTTCGCCAGGCGGCGGAACTCGTTACGGCAGAGGCCGAATTTTCCGAGGTAGCCACGCGCGCGACCCGTGTTAGCACAACGGTTGCGGATGCGAGCCGGAGCAGAATTCTTCGGAAGCTTGTTGAGCTTCGTGCGTGCTTCTTGACGCTCTTCATCCGAGAGCTTCATGTCGACGGAACGAGCGCGGAGCTCGACGCGTTTTGCACGGTATTTTGCAGCCAAAGCTGTTTTCTTCTGGTCCTTCACTCTCATTGCCAAGCGAGCCATGATTCTCCTTACGAATCCAATTTCTTACGCACTTTTTACGTATCGATATTCTGATTGTGGTTCGGGATCTCGACCGCAGGTTCCTTGAGCGGCAACGTCTGCGACGTCGGCGCCTCGGGAACCACCACAGCGTAATCTGCTGCAGAAAGCTGGGCTAAAAAGCCCCCGCCCTCGAGACCGCGGAATAGACCCAAAAATTCTCCGCGATGTTGGCTGATTTTCGTCTCGGCGTCAAATGTAATTATTTGATCTTCCCAGCCTTCCGGGCTCGCCAGATGAATAAATCCATCCGCCATGGAAACCGCTTCCGCCTTGGGAAAGGGAGCCGAATACACCCGCGGACGCCGGCTCGCGCAGTCAAAGAGCACCACCGGATTCTCAACTTCTCTCCCGTGAACGGTCAGCTTTTCCGGCACAAACAGAAGCTGAGAACGCGAGAGCGCCGTCATACAACGCACATTCTCCGCGATCACTCCCACCGTCGCCGCCTCCTGATTGAAGCCCATCACGAGCCGCCCCTGCAGATCAAAGAACGCGATCGCCGTCCTCTGAAGCGGCTGAATCTGATGCCCATGAGCCTTCGCCGAGATCGGATGATACGCGACCGCGATCAGACCCCACAGCCCCGCAATTTCCACCGCAGCCGAACCGATTTCGAAGTGAGATTCAACACTTCCACGAGAATTTAAAATCCATGCATTACGGCCCGTCGACGCCTTAAAGCCTGTGTCGACGACCAAGAGACGCCCATCCGGAAGGTAGCGCACGAACGGAAACTCCGGCGAACTCCATCCCTCGGGCATTTGAACTGTCTGTTGACCCCAAACCAAATCCTGGCGGTTCTCGTACCCCTGAATCGTGACGGGGGCACCGTTCGGCAAAAAATCGAGGTCGCACACCGACCCGATTTCGATGGGGAAGGGGTATTCAAATATCTTCACTGGCTATTGTTGTCCCGCACCGCTCGGGGTGCGTCAATCGCTGCGCGGCGCGCAACGGCGCCGACTCACCATCGGCGCCCGAGTTCCCGCATTAAGGACGGGAACGGCGGAACAAAGCCATTCAGATCAGAACTCGAGGAACCGAGCTTGATAGAGAGTCGGATGACGATCGTAGAACTCAAACGAAGCCCGAAGCGCCCGGTAAACACCAGCTTGGCCATTTCTAACCGCCAAGGCCGTGTAGCTCGTGCGCTCAGACGCTGTCGGATCACGATAGAGGAGGTGGCGGAACATGAACGTGACGTAGTCATCATTGCTCATCGAAAGCGTTCCGTACTTCATATTCAGCTCGCCCGAATTAAAGAGCGCGATCGAAAGAAGATCCATCGATACGTGCCCATCCTTCACTGCGTGATACCAGTTGTATCCCTCAGTATTCCCGGCAAAGCGACCGAGAACTAAACAATATTCGTAGTTCAACCAAGTCGCCAAGTTCACCGGATAAGTTACACTCCCAAGCGAGCAAGAGCGCGCAACCACCGTCCCATTCGGAAGAGTCGTCGAACCAGGACCCGAAGGAGCCGGCGTCGGCGTAGCCGTAGGAGCAGGAGTCGGAGTGGGAGTCGCATTCGGATTCGGAGTCGGTGTCGGCGTCGCATTCGGATTCGGAGTCGGTGTCGGCGTCGCATTCGGATTCGGCGTCGGCGTTGCCGTGGGCACCGGAGTCGGCGTCGCCGCCACACCGTCCACCTCAATCTCAACGTTGACGACCTCACCCGCACTGTCCGTGATCTCAATCACTGCTTCTTCCGAAGAATTCGGCGCCACATAAACGTTCCCGGTCAGCGCGCCCGCACCAAAAATCAATTCATAAGTATAAGGAGGAGTTCCGCCCGCAGGCGTAATCGTCACAACGTCGCCACCCTTTACATCAAGGGGCAAGTAAGACGCCGTCAAATCCTGAACCGCCGCCGGCGTCTCCGCCGAAGATTCAGACGAGCTGCCCGGCTTACTGCAAGCCTGCAGAAACGGCATTAAAAGAGCGATCACAACTGCGATTGGGAAACGATTCCGTGTTTTCATACCGGAACTCATTTGCAACGACCAAACCTATGCATGCCTTCACGGCCGAAGGAATTCGTTAAGAGTTTCGCGGTGTCGGGAAAAGAAACAGGTGTCTAAACTTCCGCAGGTGTCCAAGGGCGCTAACAGGTGGGTGGGGGAGTTGACGGGGTGGGTTTTGGCGGAGCTTCGGCGGGGCTTTCGTTTTGAACGAGAATTTTCGGGTGGCTCGGGGGGTTCGGTTTCAACGAGGATTTTCGTG